>JALGTV010000204.1 GCA_029821215.1 Candidatus Zipacnadia bacterium
AATAACTGCAACTAAACTGACTAACATAGCCACCCCGATACGGTCGGAGAAAATGCGGCCCCGCAACAAGCCCGCCAGTCCGCCCAGCGTCATGTGGCTCACAAACAACCCGCCCAGGGGCAGGTGCCCCAGCGAGCCTACCAGCAGCCCGGCGGTAAATCCTGTCCAGCATCCCTCCCCTACTCCCCGGGTCAGGCCCACACTAATGACCAGGATTATCGCCCAGTCTGGACCGTGGCCCCCCAGGCGCAGCCAGACAGGCCAGGCATATTGCCAGGCCACCAGAACTACGGCCACGATGAACTCTACCAGATAAGACCACATTTTAGGTGAAGTTGCCTCGGTAGGTTTTGTCAACTGCTCCGCAGAGCAGGCTACTGGCGGTGATGAATGACAACTAAGGATTGCTTACTATCCACACGTAGTCCAGCCGGCTGAAGTCGGCAAATGGCTTAATGATAGCGGTTACGGCTTCAACACTGGCTGGAGCGCGTTGTACACTCTCGATGATGCCGATGGGAATGCGCGAGGGATAAATCCCATCCAGGCCGGAACTGAGGACCTGGTCGCCGACACGCAAGTCGGCGTCCCGACGCAGTTTTTCCATACGCAAGCGTCGGGGTAGGCCCGAGAAGGTCTCCACCGGGTAGATCATACCTTGATCACGACTGCGTTGATCTACTCCTGACAGAGCATGTTGGGAGTCAACTAACAGCATCGCTTCGGCCGTAGAGCCGTGGACAGCAATAATCCGTCCCACCAGGCCAGCGGCCTCCCGCACGATATCACCTTCGTGGACTTCGCGGCCTCCAGCTATATCAAGGGTAACCCGGGTGCCTTCCGGGGGACGGGCGATGACGCGGGCCGGGATTTCTTTAACGGTTTGCTCGGGAGTAAAGCCCAACTTCTCCCGGAAGCGCTTATTCTCCAGATACTGCTCAGTG
Source organism: Candidatus Zipacnadia bacterium (assembly GCA_029821215.1). Taxonomy (GTDB): domain Bacteria; phylum Armatimonadota; class Zipacnadia; order Zipacnadales; family Zipacnadaceae; genus JALGTV01. The sequence continues at coordinate 945 of JALGTV010000204.1, forward strand.
AGCAGTATCTTCTCAGCCCGAAGGCGGTCACGCTCCTGACGCAAACGGCGGTTTTCGGCAGCAAGCGAGGGAGCGCGGAGTACCGATACCGAAACATCATATAAAACTCCCTGGACAACGGTGAAAGCCCGCATAGCTGGATAGCTGATAACCAGGCAGGCTCGCTCCGGCAGACTAACAGCCTCCCGATGGGCCGCCCGGTGCTGCCAGATAGTCAGCACCAGAGCCAGGGCGGCGAGAATCAAGATGGGACGCCAATTTTGTTGCGAGGATGTGGAGTCCAGCATAGGTAAAGTGGTTCTGGTAGTGAGAACTATTGGGACGAGAGCACACCGTCGAGTTGTTCCAGATAGCGGGCAGCGCCCAGCACGACACAGGTCATAGGGTCTTCGGCAACATAGACAGGGATGTCAGTTTCGGCACTAACGAGCTGGTCCAGCCCCCGTAGCAGGGCTCCACCGCCAGCCAGGACAATGCCCCGGTTCATGATGTCAGCAGCTAACTCGGGAGCAGTGGCATCCAGAGTTTCTTTGATTAGCTCTACGATGGCGGCTATGGGCTCAGCACAGGCCTCGCGAATTTCACCAGAGCTAATAGTAATGCGGCGAGGCAAACCACTGATGAGGTCTTTGCCCCGCACCTCCATCGTCAACTCTTCAGGCAGCGGGAAGGCCGAACCAATGGCGATTTTGATTTCTTCAGCAGTGCTCTCGCCCACAACCAGGTTGAAATCGCGGCGAATGTAGGTGCTTATCGCCTCGTCCATTTCTTCACTGGCTATACGCATAGACCGTTGAGTACAGATGCCTCCCAGGGAGATGACGGCAATCTCGGTAGTGCCACCGCCGATGTCTACTATCATATTGCCGATCGCCTCGGCCACCGGCAATCCAGCCCCAATGGCGGCGGCCATGGGTTCATCTATAATCTCGGCCTGCCAGGCTCCTGCCTGGCGAGCCGCATCTTCGACGGCTCGGCGTTCCACCTCGGTCACTCCAGCGGGTACCCCGACGGCCACCCGGGGATGAGCCAGAAACCGGCGGTTGTGCACCTTACCAACGAAGTGACGCAACATCGCCTCGGTGATATCAAAATCAGCAATAACGCCATCACGCAGCGGACGAATTGCCGATATACGCGCTGGGGTGCGGCCAACCATGCGTTTGGCATCCTCACCTACTGCCAACACCCGGTCGGTCTCATTATCTATGGCCACCACAGAAGGTTCGCGCAGCACGATACCGCGGCCCCGCACGTGAACCAGAGTATTGGCCGTACCCAGGTCAATGCCGATATCGCTGGAGAAACGCGATACCCAGCCAAACAATGCGCGCCAGACCCCAGATAGCAGTCTGCTACGCACAACCAGCTCCTGGTGGTGTAGTAGGGTAGTCACTAAAGAATCAACTCAATCACTATGATACGCTGCCAATGGGAAGGCCACGGTTTAGCAGGCCCAACAATCCCGCGGTCGCTACCTGCCATATTATAATACCCGGCGTCCCCTAACTCAACTATTTTTCGCAGCGCCAGATACTACAATCGGGCGACCAATCACTATAGACGCCCCGAGCGAATTATTGAATACAGCAGCCACAGGCCCATAAATGCACCGATGACGGCAAACACTACGGCTACGGGAGTGCTAATTAAACCAATAGCATGTTCGCTACTGAGCACCTGGGCCGAGGCAATAATAATGGCCGCCACGATGAGGCTGAAGGCCAAACGGTTGACCATCGTACTCAGGCGGCGCAACGGCTTCTCAGTAGTACTTACATCTACTTTCAGCTTCATCCCACCGCTCTGGGCGCGGAGGAGCAATTCGGATAGCTGCCGGGGCAGCATCAGGGCGTAGTGGCCTACATCACGGGTGAGTTGCCCCAGTTCAGCGGCCAATGACGAAGGGCGTAACCGCCGGGCCAATAGTCGCCGGCTGACTTGCCAAGCCAACTCTTCAAAGTCAAACTCCGGGTCAAGTTGGAGGCAAACCCCTTCGGTAATGGTGACCGCGCGCAGCAGACTGACCCAGGTAGCAGAAGCTGCATCAGGTCATCTATGACCTCTCGGAGCTGCAGATCACCGCCCCGCATGCCCCGGTAGCGAGACAGGTACTTGTCAATATCCACCCGCAGCCGCCGCAGGTCAGTGTCCTCGGAGATAATGCCCACGCTGGTGACCACATTTACCATTTCAGTGGTATCTCCGGCCAGAACGGCCAGCAGCATCTGCAACATGCTGTTGCGTAGCTGGCGGCCGGCGGTGCCAACATGGCCGCAGTCCAGGAAGGCGATGCGACCGTCAGGCAATATTAGCAGGTTGCCGCCATGGGGATCAGCGTG
>JALGTV010000205.1 GCA_029821215.1 Candidatus Zipacnadia bacterium
CAGACTGCATACTGAGCACCACACGATAGGTAACTATGAGTAGTCCCCAACAAGTAGTAGTCTCAGCACCAGGACGAATTTGTCTATTCGGTGAGCACCAGGATTTTCTGGGCCTGCCGGTGATTGCCTGTCCTATTGACCTGGACATTAAGGTAACCGGCACGTCTCGCAGCGATAGCATCTTCCATATTGATATGCCTGACATCGCTCAGACAGACGAATTTGACGGGGCTAATGAGGTCCCATATCAGCACAATCGCGACTACCTGCGCTCAGCGACCAACATACTGCAGCGTCGGGGCCTACGCATAGCGCAAGGTTATGATTGCACTATCAAGGGCACTATTCCTATAAATGCGGGAACCGCCGGCTCTTCCGCCTTGACCGTAGCGTGGGTGGCATTTCTGCTCAGCACGCAGGATCACAATATTCCCCCCGCACCCGCAGACATCGCTCGCTATGCCTACGAGGCGGAGGTGCTTGAGTTTAACGAGCCTGGTGGGATAATGGATCACTACACTTCGGCCATGGGCGGGGTGCTGTACATTGATCCTCATCCACCGGTGTCTATCCAGTGTCTGCCGGCCCAGTTGGACGGGTTTGTGCTGGGCGAGTCGCTGGTGCCTAAAGAGACTACGGCCACCCTGCGCAAGTCGCGGGAGGCAGTCGCTGAGGGGCAGCAGATACTCAACAAACACCTGCCCGACTTTGACTTTCGCACCACGCCTTACCAGCAGGCCAAGCCGTATCTTGATGAGATGGCTCCCGAGGTGAGGCGCCGTATTGCTGCCCAGTTTGTCAATCGTGACCTCTGCCAACAAGCGCGTGAGCTGCTTTCTGGGCCGAACCCCGACCAGGAGCGGCTGGGGGAAATGCTGCTGGAACACCAGCGCCAATTGCGGGACGGAATAGGCGTCTCTCATCCTAAACTGGACGCCTTGATTGAAGCCAGTATGGAAGCCGGGGCTCTGGGGGGCAAGCTCAACGGCTCAGGCGGTGGAGGGGCCATGTTTGCCTATGCGCCTGGCTGCCAGCAGGCAGTTAAAGAGGCCATTGATGCCGCTGGTGGGCGAGGTCACGTGGTATCGGTTCGCGGAGGCGTCACCATAGAAGAGCAGTGACTCTGAGGGACATTTATGCGTATACTGAAGCTGTCGGCAGCCGGTGTGCGAGGCATTATCGGGCAGGCTCTGACCCCGCAACTGCTGGTCAATTTCGGCCAGGCCTTTGGCACTTATGTGGAAAGCGGGCCGGTACTTATTAGCCGGGATACCCGCCAATCTGGCCCAATGGTGGCGGCCACCGTCACTGCCGGGCTAATGGGAGCAGGGTGCCAGGTTACCGACTTGGGTATATGTCCAACAGCGGCCCTGCAACTGGCGGTCAGGCACAGTGACGCTGCCGGCGGCATAGCTATCACCGCCGGCCATAATGACGCCTCCTGGAATGCGCTGAAGTTCATCCGCGCTGATGGCATTTTCCTCAATCCCCGGCAGAGTGAAGAACTGCTGGATATATATCACCAAGGGGAATACATTAAGGCCACCTGGGATGAACTGAAGTCACTCAAATCCGACCCCACAGCGGCTCAAAGCCATCTGGAGGCAATCCTGCAGCAGGTGGATCAGGCTCAGATTGCCGCCGCCGGCCTTAAAGTGGCGGTGGACTGTGCTAATGGGGCCTGCTCGGAGTACTCCCCGCCTCTGTTGGAGAGTTTAGGGTGTGAGGTGGTGGCGATAAATGCCGAGCCTCACCTGCCTTTCCCCCATCCGCCTGAACCCAGCCGCGTTAACCTCAGTCAACTGCGGGCTTTGGTCCGGGCTGCCCAAGCCGATGTGGGCTTTGCTCATGATGCTGATGGCGACCGGCTGGGAGTGGTTGGCGCGGATGGTAGTGCTCCGGGCGAAGAGATAACCATGTGCCTGTGCACCGAGATGATCCTGCGCCGCGGTGATCCCGGGTCGGTAGTGACCAATCTATCTACCACTATGGCGGTCAGGGACTTAGCCAGACGCTATGGGCGACAATTGCATACCACGCCCATAGGCCAGGCCTATATTACCGAGAGTGCTCTCAACTACGGGGCGGCGGTCGCCGGGGAGGGCAGTGGCGGGGTGGTTTTCCCCCGGCTGAATTATGCTCACGACAGCCTGGCAGCGATGGCCCACATCCTGGACCTGCTGGCCAGTACTGGAGCCGACCTTCACCAGTTTATTGAGGATAATATACCCCGGTATGCCATGTGTAAGGAGGAGGTTGTCTGCCCCACGGAGCAGGCTTACAGTGTCCTGGAGGCCATCAGGTCTCAAGGGCTGCCGGGCTGGGCGGAGAGCCGCGATCTGCAGGATGGGGTGAAGTTGATAGCCGAAGACCGCTGGGTCCATGTGCGCGTCTCCCAGACCGAGCCGTTGATTCGGGTAATAGCCGAGGCCAAAGATGAGCCAACTGCCGCTGCTCTGGCTCGCGAGTACGTCAGCCGCGTGCGGCGGCTGCTTTAGGACTGTTTCCAATTCCGGAGGAGCGGCGTTTTATCCGCCCCAGGTGGGCTGCGCCGCGCCTGCTCTGATGCCTTCATTTAACAGCAGGGAGCAGCAGATTCGCGTAGCGCAGGTTCTTAACCTGCGTACCTTCTGGGGGCGAGGTTGGAGAACCTCGCCTACGCGGTAGAGCTCTCCGTAAAAACTGGTACGACGGGCGTCTCACCCGTCGAGTTGGCGGACAGGCAGTTCGACAAGCTCACTATAAACGGGACGCCTGTCCTACCGACCACAGGCAGGATGCCTGGGTCACCATTGACGGCAATAATAACCAATTATGCCCACCATAAGAACCCTAAAAACTGGGATTTCAGGGGTGCGAGGGGTCGTGGGCGATTCGCTGACCCCCCACCTGTTGACCTCGTTTGCTCAAGCCTTTGGCACCTATCTGGGCGGGGGCGAGGTGGCTATCGGCCGCGATACCCGACCTTCGGGCGAGATGGTACGCAGTGCCCTGGTCGGAGGGCTACTGGCAACCGGCTGCAATGTCATTGACCTGGGCATAGTGCCGGTGCCGACCCTGCAGATTGCCTGTGCCCGCAATGCGGATATTGATGGCGGCATCGCTATCACGGCCAGCCATAACCCCCAGCAGTGGAATGCCCTGAAGTTCATTCGCGCTGATGGTATTTTCCTCTACCCCTACCAGGCCGAAGAGCTGCTCAATGTGTATCACCAGGGAGAATTTGGCCTGGTGGCCAATGAGCAGATTGGCGAGGTGACCGGTGATGAACAGGCCCTGGACCGGCACCTATCCGAGCTACTAACTCATACCGACCGCGAAGCTATCGCCGCTGCCGAGCTGAAAGTGGTGGTGGACTGCTGCAATGGGGCCGGGTCGGTCATCAGCGAGCGCCTGCTGACTGAGTTGGGCTGCCAGGTGGTGCCCATCAATGACACTCCTAACGGCTTGTTCCCTCACCCGCCGGAGCCTATTCCTCAGAACCTGACTCAACTGGAGGCCGCTGTACAGGAGCATCAGGCCGATATTGGCCTGGCCCAGGATGCTGATGCCGACCGTCTGGCGATTGTCTCCGAACAAGGCGTGGCGGTCGGGGAGGAATATACCCTGGCACTATCCGCCGAGGCAGTAGCCTCCCAGGGTCGCATCCCCCTGGTGGCCAATCTGTCCACCAGCCGCATGATTGAGGAGGTCGCCCAGCGATATAACTGTCCCTTGCGGCGGGCAAAGGTGGGCGAGGTCAATGTGGTGGAGACCATGAAACAGGAGGCCCGCCAGTTCAAGCAAGCTGGCTATACCTCCTGGGATGAGTTCGTTTTCGGCGGGGAAGGCAATGGCGGGATTATTGACCCGCGGATTCACTACTGCCGCGACAGTCTGCGGGCGATGTGCCTGATCCTGGAGGGCCTGGCCCGCTGGGAGGGGCCGCTCAGTGCGTGGATTGAGCAAACCTTCCGGCCCTCAGCGATGGTTAAAATCGGGATACAGTGCCCGGCGGCGCGCGTGCAGTCGGTGCTGCTGGCCCTGCGGGAAGCCTACGCAGGCGAAGAAGTGGATGAGACCGAGGGGATACGGGTCACGTGGCCGGATGGCTCTTGGATGCACGCCCGGCCCAGCAACACCGAGCCTATCTTTCGCATTGTAGCCGAAGCCGACACCCCCCACCAGGCCCAGGTCCACTGCGAGCGCGCAACGGAAATCATTAAGCAAGTCTTATAGCCGACCACCCACGGCCTGCAGGCCATCTACGCGCCCTCCAGTGCATTTCTACGGCGTTTTCTTCTTCGTCAATGTCTATCACACTGCCTTGCGTGATAGGAGTGCCACTAAGAGCACCCCAAACGCAATCCCCATTATAGTGCATATTGTCCTTTCCACTGCGCCGCTATAGCCGTAGATACCCTCAGAGTAATAGAGGTTGCCGAAGTAGTGTGCGCCTACCAAATAGCCTACATACCCCGTTATTCCCACAAGTGCTAATCCCAGTATTATGCGCATCGTAGTCCTTGCGGGTTGTATCGGCTAATCCAACCCTCAATGACTAGCATATCTTCTGCGCTAAGCTCTGAAACCCAAGGATTACTGGTTTGCTGCATTAAAACCGTATAGCGCAGGCCCTCGCGTTCACTCAAAGCAGCAAACGGGACTTGTCTAATTCGGTGATACCTGTGGTGTCTTCTATCCCCCCAGAGAACTGCTCCTATGATCAGACATATTGTAAGAATTGCTGGGGCTAAGAAAATCATTATGACTACAAACATACCAAAACGAACATGAATGGCCTCCTCTGTCCCCATTTCAACACCTGGAATTGGCGATCCGCAGCCTGCCATCAGCACCAGTACTAATGCCGCTAAGACTATTACCTTCTTCGTATCACTACCTCCCTTGCACTCTCAGCGCGTGTTGTGGGCGGCGGCGACATCACCGGGGCCCAGAACTACCGCCGGTATGCCGCTGGCCGCCAGACGGCTGGCATGGCTGGCATACGCAACGCCGGTGACATTAGCCTTTCCCCAAATCGCTTCCACTGCTACCCGGCAGCGGGCTATAAATGGCGTCTCGGAGGCGAGGTTCAGCGGCAAGTCTAGGAGAATAGCCTGGGTGTCGAAAGAGAAGTCGGTAGCCGCTACGTCACAGATGATATTGTTCAGCTCGGTGACGACTGACTCCAGCTCCTCGTCGGGCAGAATGCGCCGGTCCAGCCACACACGGCAGCGAGCCGGGATGATATTGACAGCGGTGCCGCCACGGATAACGGTGACCACGCAGGTAGCAGGACCCAGTGCGGGGTCGGCTTCATCCTAAGCCAGGCTATCGTCGTAACGGCCGAGAGCCTGGATGAGTGGGGCGGCATGGGCAATGGCATTCTGGCCCTGATCGGGACGGCTGCTGCGGGCTTCTTTACCGAAGACAATCACTTTCAGCCACACCCGCCCCTTATGGCGGACAGCGATATCCAATTGGGTCGGCTCGCCCACCACCGCACCAGCAATGGGCAAGGCAATATCATCCTGGACCAACCTGGTAATGCCCTGAAAAAGGCACTCTTCGTCAACGGTAGCTGCCCAGATGCAGCTCTGCGGGGGAGTTCCCTGGTCAGCAATACGCTCCATAGTGGCTAACATCGCCGCTACCGAGACCTTCGTATCGCAAGCGCCCCGACCATACATGCGGCCGTTTTCTACCTGGGGGGCTGGCAGGCGATGCCTTTATTGGTCAGCCGGTCTTCAATGTAGTCAATTATCTGTGCCTCGCCCCTGGGCGGGTCGCTATCAGCAGCACTGCCCGGGTTGACACTGGGGATGGCGGTTAGATCAGCAAGTAAATCAACGACTTCAGACATTTAGCTCACCACCGGGCCAGATCAGATGCCGTTAGCCCGCTTAATTCATGAAGGGGTTGGAGATAGGGTGGGACGGGGTTGTTGGGCGCTGTTGGGGTCGGTAATGAGCAGGGGAGAGCCAGATGGGCTGGTAGTAGGCGATCAACACGGTTGGGGGGTGAAATGCGGGGCAAAATCGCCCTTCGGGGGGGGCAGTGAGGCCTGGGCAGGGCTTTGGGGTCTGATGTGTCACAAGGCGGTCGGTTAGCCAGGTGCCGCGCCGAGGCGGTCCCAAAGCAGCGGCCACAGGTGCTGCAGCGGGCCGCCACAAACAAAGTGCCCTTCGGCGTGCTCAGGGCCATGAGCTTGTTGAACGGTAGCCCCACTCGCCGGCCGGTCTCTTTGACCAGTACTCCCAGATTGAGCAGCTTTCGCTGGATGGTTGCGACTTGCGCGCTGGCCAGCTCGGTATCAGATAGGTGACGCGTGGTTTTCGCAGAACCGATATACCTCGGGCCGGGTAAAGCCGCTGTCGGCTCGCAGCAGGAGGTTGACCTCTGGCCAGGGTGCATATCGGACATTGTTGCTGTGGCCGGGCGCGGGGTAGTTGTTCTACCAAGCCATCATCATGGAGAAACAGCCGCTGAGGCTTATTTTCCCCTTCGGCCAGCCACCGGCGCAGTAGCCCGATGCCGGTGCTGGCTACCCGGGAGAGCAGGTCCGGGACGGTACCCAGAGTATCGTCACGCCGCTGGCCGGTCTGTCTGGCCTCAAGCTGGACGGCAGCATCTCCGACCAAGTCTCGCTCTACCTTCAGCCAGCGCAGGTCCCGCACACACAGCAGGCACCCCTGCCCCGGAGGCACAAATACAACCTGGCCCCCACGCACCGGCCTTCCATCTTGTTCGTGCACTCCTATGCCTACGTCAAGATGAGCCAAGCCCAGAGCGGCTGCATAACAGGCACCGACAAACCGGACTGCCTCGCTGTCGGCAGCGGTTATGATTACTGTGGGCTGATCCATCAATACTTCCACCACCGGCCGTTGGGCCCCTGCCCAGGCTACTTCCTGCACAGAGATACCAGCAGACCGTTCCGGCAGAATCCGGCCCACCGCGGCCACTTTCTGTTCCTGGGGCCGTACCTGCGTTCCCAGCAAGCCGGTGCGGTTGCGGGGCTCTACTACGTCGTTGTCCACGAGCACCAGGTGGGTTGCGCCTGTGGAACTCAATATCCTATCTACTCTACTTCGGTCCCCGCCCGTCCTGCTCCCACAACCACGAACCTGGCGGTACGAAACCGCTGGAAAGCTTCGCTTACGCCTCCGCGAATGGGTTCCCAAACTGCCTCCGCCAGCGGAGCAGGATGGGGATAGCCCAGACCGACGGCCCTCATTAGCAAGAGGGTAACCCCGAAGTAGATAAGGAGAGCGAAGCTGTCGTTAAGGGTGGTCACCAGGGGGCCAGAGGCTACTGCCGGGTCAATGTTTAGCCGGTTGAAGACTAAGGGCATAACCGTCCCCACCATCGCTGCCCAGATAATAGCACTTTGTATGGTGATGTTGCCAAGGGACGGCTTCCTATCAAAGAATATAATCCGGATCAGCAGTTCCTTCTACCACCTGCTCTGAATGATTGGCTGGAAGCGGGGCACTTGGCCTACTTCATCCGCGATGTGGTCGGCGAGCTGGCTCTTTCTGATATCTACGCCGACTACGAGTCCGACGGCGGCGGGCAGCCGGCCTACGATCCGCAAATGATGGTCAGT
>JALGTV010000206.1 GCA_029821215.1 Candidatus Zipacnadia bacterium
GCGGTAGCGGCATTGATATTAGGCTATTTTATCTATGGTCGCTTCATTGAGCGCCGTTGTGTAAACCCCGATGAGGACCGCCCCACGCCGGCTTTTGCCCTGCGGGATGGAATGGATTATGAGCCGGCTCGGCCACTGATGCTGTTCGGGCACCACTTCACTACGATCGCTGGCGCTGGCCCCATTGTCGGTCCAGCCATCGCCGTGGCTTACTTCGGCTGGGGAACTACCTTGGGCTGGATCATTCTGGGCAGCATTTTCATCGGTGGTGTGCACGATTACCTGGCGTTAATGGTCTCGGCCCGCAACCAGGGTAAGAGCATTTCCGAGATCGCCGGGCGATTGACCAGCAAACGGGCCAGCATAATGCTAGGCATATTTCTGTGGTTGGCATTAGTGCTGATTATTGCTATCTTTGCGCTTTTGGCTGCTCAGACGCTAATAGAAGCTCCCAGTGTCGTGATTCCTAACGTAGGATTATTGGCCGTAGCGGCGCTGCTTGGTTTAGGTGTTTATCGTTGGAAACAACCGTTGTGGTTGGTAACAATATTCGGAATAGCAGCTATGGTTACACTACTATGGCTGGGAGACCTACGGCCATTATCATTACCCCGTGCTTGGGGTGATCCCAAAGTTATCTGGTTTTTCTTCCTAATGGCGTATTGCTTGTTAGCAACCGTGTTGCCGGTATGGCTCTTATTGCAGCCACGGGACTATTTAAGTTCGACGATTACGTACGCCGGAATTATCGTAGGGATAGTGGCAATCTTTGCAGCCCATGCCCCGGTAAATGCACCAGCTCATGTAGCATTTGTCTCTGACAAGGGTCCGCTATGGCCGATGCTATTTATCATTGTGGCCTGCGGCGCTATTTCCGGCTTTCACTCGCTGGTATCCAGTGGCACTACGGTGAAACAACTGGCCAACGAACGGCAAGGGCTACCTATCGCATACGGTAGTATGATACTGGAGGCCATCCAGGCAGTATCGGTAACTTTTCTAATAGCCGCTGGCTTGTACTGGGCAGGATCACACCTGGGTCCTGATGGTAAGTCGTTGGTGATTGGGGAGATAATGGGGGCAAAAGGTGGCGGGGCTGTCAGCGTATTCATCCGCAGTTTTGCCAACCTTACCTCGCAGGGTATTCCGTTTATATCATTCAGTACAGCACTGCTAATTGCGGCGATTGCGCTAAATGCCACGCTACTTGATACGCTGGACACTGCTACTCGCCTGGCACGGTTCATTTTGTCCGAGCTGCTGGGTGACCGAATTCCGTTGTCCCGTAACCGTTGGGTTACTACCCTCATTACACTCGCCCCGGCTGCTTATTTGGGGCTTTCGGGGACTGGCACGGTATTATGGCCAGTATTCGGGGCGGCTAACCAGTTAATTGCTGCTTTGGCTTTTCTGGTTATTGCGGTGTATCTGGCGGGACTTGCTAAGCCCAATGTGTACGTCATAGTTCCCGGCTTATTCGTCCTCATCACTACAATAGCGGCGCTCCTCTATCAGGCCTGGGGGTTCCTACTGGGGAAAACTCCCAATTTGGTGCTGGGAATAATGTGCTTGCTATTAGTGGCATTGGCGGTATATGTGTCCCTGGAAGCCTTTCCCCGGCTGCGCCAGGCGCGATCCCGCAGCGAGCGGATTGCCTAAAACGGGTAGGGCGCAAAAAAGTCCGGACTTGCCGACCAAAGAGAAGGGCGGGGGGAATGCCCCGCCCTGGTGTACTGGTTGATTTTTCATTCAGCTATCTGAGAGAATTAACTTTCCTCGCGGACTCGCTCTATGGTCTCTTCAATAGCGGCGCAGATGTATTCGTTGTCCTCTTCGGGCATTTGCGGATGTATGGGCGGGTTGAACAGGCGCGCGCCCAGCTCTTCGGACAGGGGCGTGCGCTGGCCTTGGGTGTGGTTGGCGATAAAGGCAAAGTCCTGGTAGGCGGGTCGGTTGGCCACGACCGTGTCTACGCCATAGTCGTCCTTAAGAGTCTGAATCACCCGATCACGCTTCTCCCCAGCCCATTCCTTAGGCACCAGAATATTATACAGGTAATAGACGTGTTCACAATCAGGAGGCTCGTAGGGTAGGGTCAACTCGGGTATGTGCTTGAGCATTTCGGTACGCTGGTTGGCCAGCTTAACTCGGGGGGCAATCATCTCATCCAGGCGGCGTAACTGCACCAGGCCGGCTGCCGCCTGGATTCGGGTCATCTTGTAGTTGGAGCCCCAGCCCATGTCCTCAGCGCCGCGCTTACCCAGGGCCACTTCCAGGTCTTCAGACATCTCTACTCCCCACTGGCGCAGTGCCCGCAGGCGGAGCAGCAAGTCGGGATCATCAGTGGTAATCATACCGCCTTCGCCCAAGGTGGTCATCATCTTCATAGTATGGAAGCTGAAAACGGTCATCCAGCCCTTCTTGCCCACCTTGGTGCCCTTATAGCCGCCACCACAGCAGCGAGCGGCGTCACCAATGACTTTCGGAGGCCCATACTGGGGATGGGGATGGCGCTCAGCGATCTGCTGAAAGTCATCCATTGGTGCCGAGAGACCATTCATATGAGTGACAATAATGGCCCGCGTATTGGCCGTCATGCGCTTTTCCACATCGGCTGGATCAGCGTTGAGTGTTTGAGGGTCAACTTCACACAATACCACTTGCCCGCCCTGGCCGATGACTGCATAGTGAGCAGCCTTGAAATTGATGGCCGGCACAATGACCTCGTCACCTGGCTCCAGGTCCAGAGCCATCACGGCCAGGTCCAATCCGGCTCCAGCGTTGGTAATGCTTACGGCGTAGTTGGTGCCACAGTAATCGGCAAATGCTTGCTCAAAATTGGTTATCTCCTCACAGAAGAAGCCAAATCCTGTCTCCGGATCCATTGAATCTCGTATGGTAGCTACTACCGCCTCAATTTCTTCTTCTGTGTACCACCCTCCTAACATCGGTTCGCCCGGCCATGGCCATGGTTTGGTCAAGCTCTGCTGCTGAAGAATCTGTTGGCGTCGAGCTTTGTCCATTGCTAAAACTCCTTTCATTGGGCGAAAACTATAGCAGTATTATACAAGGTATTATACAAGAAGTAGTAAGACTAGTCAACAGCAGTCTTCAGTGACCCGCGCAAGAAGGTCCAAAAGCGGCAAGTGTTGAATAATTCTATAGTAACATAACAATAGCATATAGCCACATCACTGGTAGAGACTTTTTAGAAAGGGTGACATATATGGACAAAGT
>JALGTV010000207.1 GCA_029821215.1 Candidatus Zipacnadia bacterium
CCTCAGTTGACCCTCCAGCATCAAGGGTACAGCGACCTGGGCATGGAAGATGTCCAATTCCTGGGCCAGGGCCAGGGCTGAATCGCTGTCTGACCAGCTTGCCAATTCGGCGCGGGTTAGGACGCGGAAGTTATGGTGATACCACGTCGGCAGGTTAGCCCGGGGTGACAGCCGAGCTTGGGCGATAACCACTGCGGGCAGGCCGCGCGCGGTGTAGACACTAAAATACTCGCTCTCAGCCGACTGCCACAACAGACAGTAGCTGGCGCAGTGGACTATTTCCACCACTGTCTCTACATAGGTACGCAGCAGGTGGTCAGTATCGAAATCGCTGGCCAGTCCCGCCAACCAGCGCTGCAATATTTGCCCTTCGGGACTGGATCGCTCCCGGCCCTCGGGGCCAGCCGATGGACCAGCGGCTGAACCTGACCGCTCAGCGACGCGGGCTACCAAATTCGCCTTTTCCAGTGCCGCTGTGAGTACTTCGTCAACTTCAACTGCACTAACAGTAGGCACTGCACTAACAGTAGGCCGCAGCCAAAAATCGGGAGCAAATAACTCTTCGGTGCGTACTTGCTCAATGACCGGCTGTGGTGTCAGACAGACATTGATTGCCGCCGGCGCTGCGTGGCGCATCTGTTCATAGTGCTGCAGCCGGTCTCTACTCAACGACTCCATTGAACTAACTATAACAGCCACTGGGGTAGATCGCAGTATCTGAAGTGCCTGGTCGGGGTCGGCTGCTGCCAGTACCATAGCCTGCTCGCCCAGGAGTCTGGCGATCTTTTCTGTCCATTCGGAGGTCAATTGAGTCGTTAATACAACTATCATACTATTCTTCTCCGCTATCAGTGCTATCAACGTCGGTTTCAAGTGGTAGTTGCACAACGAATTCGGTACCCGAATCGGGGGCCGAACGCATGCTAATGGAGCCGTTGTGTTCTTGGATGATACTCTGGCAGATGGCTAAACCCAGTCCAGTTCCTCCGGGTTTATCCGAGTAGAAAGGTTCAAATATCTGCTCGGTGTGACCGGGCGGAATGTAGCTGCCGGCATTGTATACACGGATAACGACCCAGGTTTCTCCATCAGCATCAACCATCTGGGTCGTACTGACCTTCACTTCTCCGCCCTCCGGTTCGGCGTCAAGGGCATTAGCCACCAGATTAGTCAGAGCCTGATGAAGCCGACTTTCATCGCCTATTGGCTGTCCATCAACCAAATTTAGGTCGGCGTGCAACCGTATCTGCTCAGACTCGGCCCGGGCCGACATCGCCCGTACCACCCCCTCACAGACTCCATTTATGTCCACCGTGTCGGTGGCCGCAGCGGCCGGCTTAGACAGCATCAGCAATTGTGATAGCAGTTGGTCTATTCTCTCAATTTCTTGTTGAGCCGTGACCAAGAAGTCAGAGCGGAACTCAGGGTCGTCCCATCGCCTGGGCAACAACTCGGCGAAGGTACGAATGGCCACCATAGGGTTGCGAATCTCATGGGCCATACCCGCCGACAGGACGCGAATGAGCGCCAAGTGTTCGGCCCGTTGGCGCTCTTGCTCTAACTCGTGGGCCATGGTAAGGTCGCTGATGACTGCCACTGCTCCTTCCCGGGCGTCTGTCGCACCGCCCCACGCTGACGTGCTACACGCTACCGGTACTATTTCGCCGTCATCCTTCTCTATTTCAAACCGGTATCCCGACCGCATGCGCGAGTTATTGAGAGCTTTATGCAGGCAATTGGCGATGTTCTCGGGCAGTCCCACCAGGGTATGCCCCACTATCTGCTCGCGGGGTATTCCCAGAATCCGTTGCGCCGCCGGATTGTACATAACAACCTCTTCATCGGCATCTACCACGATCACCCCGCTCTCCATCTCCCGGAGGATCGTCTCGCTGTACTCCTTCATTCGGGCCATTTCCGCATAAAGTTGAGCATTGCGCAGCGCCAGTGACACTTGGGGCATGATGTTACGCAGTATGTCCAGATCTTCGGCTTCGTAGATTTCCTCAGACACTCGTCCGCCAATGCAGACCATCCCGACCAGTTCATCTTCCCACACTAAAGGTGCTAAGAGTTCCGTATCAAGTTCTTCCATCGCCCGCGCCACTTGCTGCGCTTCATCCAGAGAGTGAAACCGAAAGACTTCATCCCGATGCAGCAGATGGTGGGACCCCGATGCGGCTTGCAGTAGGATATGGGCACCAGGCAATTGCTCGGGGAGGTGCTGGCCGCCACCGTTGTCAGCCGCAGTCAGACACGACCGCAACACAAACGAATCTGAACCTCCATCCTTCATAAATACACTGACTTGAGTAGGACGCAGCGTATTCCAGACCATACCGCTCAAAAATTCCAGCAACTCGTTAGCATCCAGAGTTCGCAGGATGGCATCAGAAGCCTGCTGAGCAGAATCTTCTCGCTGCCGCTGGGAGAGCAGCATTCGGTCCAGGTATGCCCGAATATAGTGGTGAATTGGTACGGCTATCATTCCCATTATGATACCGGCGATTACAAATAGGTAATTCCATACTTCGGGAAAGCGGAGTTGAGGCACCAGCCGCTCCACCACTATGACCATGCCCATGATGACGCCGGCTACCCCCATTGCTGTGAGCAGATAAGTACCCAGACGATAAAGTGCTGTCTGCGGCTTGACGATATGGTGCTTGGCGATGGCATACGCCATCGCATCGTCACTAACGCTATGGTCTGGCCAACTACTAATCCGTACAGGACATAGTCAACCTGGAGCTGTTGCAACCCCGTCAGGTGCTGCGACTTCTTCAGCAATACCCAGTCAGCGTATCCCAGAGTTGCCATCGTAAATACCCCAAAGATTACGAAGGGCCAGCCATACTGGACTATGACGGTGCCCTGGGTCAGCTCAATTGACGTAAACAGGTTGGGCGCCAGGGCGACCAAGCTGAAGATCAGACCAGCAGTGTATAGCAGAACTCGCTGCAGCCAGGGAGTCGGCCTAATACGCTCAGGAAAGACCCACGCCAGGTCAAGACAACTACAGATTACCACCGCCACTACCGGATGTGTCAGTCTCAGCCATAGGGCCGCCTCGGTGACCGATGAGGCAGATTGCAGCAGATAATTGATAAACACCCATACGCCCACGGCTACCGCGTGCACCGTAAATATTCGGTTCCACACCCGGTCGGGCGCGCGTTGGTAGACCACTAACCCCAAGCCAAACGAGGCTACCGAAACTGTCAGCAATACAATTTGGTCCAGTTCAAGCATCATCTCTCTCACCTGGCCCGCTGTGCGGCCAGCTATAATCCGGTCTCCCGCCAACCGTGGCGGCCATCTCTTCCTCTCACCTTGCTATTACGCATTACAGATACGGGTCGAACCTGCGAATAATCAGACTGGCGTGGGTTCCGCCGAAACTGTGTGAGTTCATCATTACCGCATCTACCCGAGCGCGGCGAGATGAATTGGGAACATAATCCAGATCACATTCCGGGTCAGGGACGTGGTAATTAATGGTTGGGGGTATCAGGCCGGTGGCCATGGTCATGCACGAACTTACCAGTTGCCAAGCGCCCCCGGCACCAAAGGACTGGCCAGTAGACGACTTTATGGAACTTACCGGAATCCTATAGGCCCGGGGGCCCAGAACCTCCTTTATCGCGTTAGTCTCGGCAATATCATACTGGCGATTACCGATACCATGGGCGCAGACATAGTCAATCTCCTCGGGGCCGACTTTGCCGCTGAGCAGGGCGGCCCTGAATGCATGGGATAGCTCAGCGCCGCGGGTAGTAGCGGCTATAAGGTGCTGCGCTTCGGTGCTTGAACCATAGCCGGCTACCTCGGCATAGATGTGGGCCCCCCGGCCCATGGCGTGCTCGGCTGTTTCCAGTACCACTGCCCCTGCCCCCTCACTCAGGACCAGACCGTCACGGGTATCATCGTAGGGACGGGGGGCGTTGTGGGGGGGATCATTAAGGCGAGTAAGTACCCGCTGTTTGCATAACAGGCTCATTCCCACCGGACTGACACAGGCTTCAGTACCCCCTACTACCATTACGTGAGCCTGGCCCGACCGCAGTATACTGCAGGCAATGCCGACGGCGTCATGGGTGGCTACACAGCCGGTGGCTGAGGTGGAATTGGGCCCCTTCATCCCCAACTCCATAAATACATGACTGGTAGCAGCGTGAGCTGCCACCTGAGTAGCGGCAGTAATCTCTATGTCATCCAAATTGCGGGCATCAAACTTACTATATACCTGATCAGCAATATTGCCGTTGCCGGCCAAGCTGGTGCCAAACACTGCACCACACGCATAGGGGTCAACAGTCCCGAGAACCAGGTCGGCATCTTCCACCGCCAGACGGCTGGCAGCTACCGCGAAGTGGGAAAACCGGCCCGCTCGCCGGGCACGCTTAGAGGACATATAGTCAGTGGGGTCAAAGTCAGTGACCTGACCGGCAATCTTGCAGTACAGATGGGAAGTATCAAACGAGGTTATCCAATCAATACCCGAGCGCCCCTGGACTATCGCGTCCCAGAAGGCATCCTTGCCTATGCCATTAGGTGCTACTACCCCCAACCCGGTAATTACCACCCGCTGCCGGGGGTTGGCCAGTGAGAGACCCATGTGAGCTTCTTCCTTGCTACAGAGAATGGTACAGTTATGGTATGACTATCCGGGTCTCGCTACTTACAATACTCATCGCCCCGAAGGTGCTAGCCCCACCTTCAGGTTGCTAAGTCATTACCACAGATTGCATCAGATGTTAGCACACTGCGCCCTGTCCGTCAACACCCATGCGCCCACCTACCAGCGGTGTCTGATGCCAAACTGATGAGTGTCCGAGTCACCCAGGGCTGCTCCTACCGAGTCGTCATTCCAGTCATTGATAAACGCATACTCAAATGACCAATCCTCGCTCACAGCACCTAAGCCTAAGGACAAAGCACCATCATTGGTGCCCAACCGTACTGTCCAGTTCTCGTCTGCCTGCACTTCTACGCCTACTCTTAGGCCGGCATCACCTATTTTAACGCCGGCGCCCTCCGTGGTCAGTTGTTGCCATTCAATGGCCCCTATTACCCGCTCATCAATACGCCGCGAGACGCCCACGGCCATTTCCTTGGAAGTGAATTCGGCACCGACTGTGCCGCCCAGAATGGGACCGGTGCCGGTTACGTCTTCGTCATACTCATCAAACACAATCCCCGCCCAGCCCTCGTTGTCAAACTGATACACAGCCCCCAGGCGGAAGCCGAAGTCAGCATCACTATCTATCCGGGCCAGCAGGTCGCCCGTAGCTGGGTTGCGCACCACGGTTGAAGTGCGAAACAGCGGTGAAAGCCCAACACCAACAACCCAATTGTCACTCAGACGACAACCATAATGAACGGCCAGGTCATCTTCACTGGCGTCAGCCGCAACCGGCCCCCCCGGGGTGAGCATAGCTCCGGCATCACTGCTCAATTCAAACCAGGTAACCTGCCACCCCCGCCGGTTAAGCTCCAGGGGCATGGCAGCGGAGAATTGTACCCCCGTCAGCTCCACACCCATATCAAAATCGGTCAGCGAGAGACGGCCTACGGCGTGGGACGATTCTAACGTACCCGCACAAATCCGCCCATTCCAAACAACCGGGTAGTGGTAGCCGTAGGCAAGGCAAAGAGGTGGGAAACGGCATACGTCTCAAGGCCCTGAGGACAAACGGGATACGCGGTGACCAGTAAACTTCCAGTGACCAGAACTACCAACAAATACAGTCGCTGCTTCATAGTTGCTGCCTCCCTTGCTGTAATGGTGTGCTGTGATCGGACTTGCTTATCAGCCTCTACCCTTGTTATAAGGCATAGAGCTGGTCGCTCCGCCCCAATGGTCTAATGCTGTCGCGGGAGCTATCATCGGTTGCTGTTTTTTCTTCTCG
>JALGTV010000208.1 GCA_029821215.1 Candidatus Zipacnadia bacterium
CCGGAATGGGGTAGGCGACTACCCTGAGAGCTATGCTTGCGGTATTCACCACTGCTTGGTTCTAACTATGTCGCCCACTACATAGATGTCTGCTTAGCCTTGCTCCAGGCCGAGGGATAGCAGGCCCTCAATGGCGTCGGCTACTGCCGAGCGCACGCGCTCCACCTCGGCGGGGTCCTGGGTAAACGAAGTCAGCGTTTCTACTGTTGACGGCGGGACCGTAAGGCAGCGGCGCGCCGCGCGCAGGGCCAGCGTGCCCTCGCGAGTATGCCGCAGCGCATCATTATGCCGCAGCTTATCTGTCAGGTCACGTAGCACCCAGAAGTATTCGTAGTCCTCCAGGCCATCAGTTATATTCTCCAGCCGAATGGTACTCACCGGTCCGTCAATTCCGTAATAGAAGACACAGCCGTCGCCATTGTAGCCAGGCCAAGTGACCGGATCCCATTGGCATAGAGGGCCGTCATCAATCACTTTGTCGTTCTTCGGACTAAAGTTCAAGGCCCAATGCAAGAAGCCATCTGATTGGTACTTCCAGGCCATCATTCCCATCAGTAGCCGCGCTTCAATAGCCGGATACTCAATGAGAAAGTTGGCATAAGGATGTTGCGGGCCACAGCATATATACCACCAAACTTCTTTGCCGCGAGCCCGAGTTGCCGCGATTGTACCCCTATATTTCATATACTCAGGTGTCAGAGGGACCCACGCATCAATGGTTTGGGCCAGCTCATCACGCGCTCCCATATCTTGGTTGAAGCCGGCCGTAGTCATAATGCCTATCTGGGGATAACGCTCCTTGATCTCCTTGGAGGCGGCAATCATCTCCTGGCGCCGCTCCTCCCCCGCCTCATCGAATCCATAAAACCACAACGCCTCGTCAGGGATGCCGGCTTCGTGGGCGCGCTTCAGGATAGCATCTACTTTCTCGCACCACTCCGGAGTCACGACTATTTCTTCATCACCCACATACACAATAGTAAAGAAGTTCTGCCCCCCAGCCCATAGGCGCTTGAGGTCCTCAACTGGTTCCTTGCCCATATCCAAACCCCAATGATAGATGCCGCCCACGTTGAGACGGTGGTTAAGGATAAACTGACGAAAGCGCCACTTGAGCTTATCATTCCAGGCTTCCCCATACAGTTCTGGCCCCACACTCTCCGTATAACAGTTGGCCACGCGGAAGTGGTGGGTCTTGGGAATCGCAAAGCTGCGCACCCGCAATCGCACCGGTACCGCCTGTTCGTCACCACCAACATTGACCCGCACCTGTCCCTCATAGACCCCCGGCGGTGCCTCCCGCGGAACGGCTACCGTCACCCACAACGGCTGACAGAACCCGACCGGTACATCAAAGGTAGTCAGATGACTGAGCAGCGGATCCGGCCACCAGCCCACAAAGTCCACCCTATATACCGGTTTCTCAGTCTTCAGGTAGCCTACTACCCGTATGGATAAGGGAAGCGTAGCACCTTCAGGTCCCCGCAGCGGCTCCGCGCTCCAAGTCAACCCGGTAAGGTCCTGCTTCACTGGCACAATAACTACTTGCCCATGGACATACTCACCCCGCGCCCCGTCTAACTGCAGGGGCTCGCTGGCGGCCTCAGTGAGAAGAGCCGGACTGTTACGACCCACCTCGCGGTGTACCTTCGTCATTGAACTGGCGACGGCAAGGACATACTCCCAGTCCCCCTGGCCAGGGCGCGCCTGATAGAATTTAGCCCCCTGGCGGACGTCACCAATCTCCTCCAGGGTCGCCTCAGTCTGGACATAGGCCGCAATTATCTCCTCCACTGCGGGCTGCTTCTGTCTGGCTACCTCCTCGGCCCTAGCTAAGGCCACTTGCGCCTGATCCAGCTTGTCCCGAAGCTGCTGGGCCCCTACCGCAGTGACGGCGGCAATTGCCTCTACTTGTTGAGCGGCAAGTTGGTATTGCTCCCGCGCCTTGGTAACCTGGGCTTTCAGCAGTTCGCTCAGGTTAGGCAGGGCCAAATAGCCAAATTGGGAAGTGTCGTGAAACGAACTCTTCACTGGCGACCACGACGAACACTGCATTTGCTCCCACGGCACTGGCTCCCCCGCGGCCACGCGGTCCCGGCAGAAGTTAGCACTCCACAGATCCTGGCCTGGACCATCCAGGCCAAAGACTGACCACGGGATGGCTAACTCCAGCGTCCATTCCCCTTCGCCTACAGCGGTGGCCGACTGCCACTGGGCATCCCACGCCGGATCGCCATCCAGAGAGTCAAACTGCACATTAGCCACGTTGACGATAAACTGATAGCGGTGCCCAGGGATACGACCGGGGTCAAAGAAGACTTCTACCGCATCGTCAGCATAGACCTCAGAGTCCCGCTGCTGGTGGGCGGCCACCAGTAGCTCTGGATGGGGCTCCAGGCACCGGACGCCCACATAAAGGGCCCGCTCGTCAAAGACCACTCGCACCTCGGTCGGGGGCTGGGCTGGCTGCCGGGAGTCTAAAACGGCGAAGTTAGTAAGGACCGGCGCCTGACTCCAACAGGCCTCAGTGAGCCGGCCATCAATCTGCGGCGGGGTGGCTACCCGCACTGGCGTACAGATAGGCCACTCCCCCGCCTGGGCTACACAAGCCATTGCCAACAGACTAATCATTACTACTAGATCCGTCACTAGTTGGTTCATCTTGGTGAGACCTCCTGGTTGAGACTGTTGTGGAATTCGTAGGAACACCAAACATCCACACTGGCCGGGACATCTGCCCTGCCCTGAGCCTGCCGAAGGGTGCCCCGACCCCAGTATATTTCTGCCTCGCAATAACAAAACCTCTCCGGGTTAGCTTGAACCCCGCCTACGCGATATAATGTGTCGGTGGTTAACTACAGAGCAATTACTTAATTGGGGCAAGGGGCCGAGGGTGCCCTCGGCCCTGTGCCTTTCTGTCCACTCTCCACCCTGGGGCCGTAGCCGCCCTTCGGCGGAGGACTCAGCGCAGTCCCGTGGCTGCTATTCTCAGAAGGCGGCCTTGTAGTTAGCCCCCGACCACGCGTGGGGGTCTACAGAAGCGTCTCCCGGGACCAGGCCGAAGTCATAGCAATCTGGTACCCCGGCCTTGACCCACTTGGCTAGCCGCCACTCAGCGTTCCTACGAGCCAACGCCGCCTCAGAAAGCCGCCGTGAAGTAGGCGCCCCCATTATTATGATCATGGGAGTCGCCCGGGATCAGACCATAGTCCCCCGAAATGAGTTTGGCCTGCCCAGCCCACTTAGCATGACCATCACAATAGGCAACATTGTAGCCCCAGTTATGAGGACCCTTCGTGTAATTCCAGTCGGTGATCGGGAACGCCTCCCAATACAACCCATCGCGCAAAAAGGGCCTAACCAAGGCGCCGCTACCCTGAAAGATGCTTTCGGTGAAACTAAAGTTATCCGTGAGCAGAACAATGCTAGCTGGATTAGGAATACTGTCCATCACTATCCCAACCCCGTCGTGCTGCACGATAACCCCATTAGCCATATATCCGGTAAAGGGGATAACGCATTCGCCCCACGGGGGACATATATCCAGCGGGTTGATTGCTTGTCCTGGACATTGGTAGACATCACTCCCCTTTACATACCGCCACAGTGCATGTGTCCAGCTGCCGGGCCAGGCGTTAAGCTGTGAATGCTCGCCGTTCGTGGAGGGGGCACGCTCATCCCAGTCGCTGGCGTACATCAACGTCGCCAACGCCAGTTGCTTTATGTTGCTCAGACACGCGGTCTGCTGGGCTTTAGCCTTGGCGCGGGCAAAGACTGGGAACAGAATTGCCGCCAGGATAGCGATGATCGCTATCACCACCAGCAATTCAATCAATGTGAAACCTGAATTGTGTTTAGTCCTGTACATGATTTTCACCTCACTACAGTTTTGTTTGCTGATACAACCCTTCCGCTATTCACTGTATTTCTACCCCCAGCTTGCCAGGCTGGGCCACCGGGTGCAAAGCCGGTAGCCTTGGCTGTGCTCACCTCCTTTAGCCTCTCACGGTACCAAACCTGGAGTATGAAGTATGGGATACCACAACCAATCCGCCTGAGGCGGATAAAAAAATCCGCGTCCAGAATCAGACGCGGATGATAAATACTAACCACATTATAGATGAGAGAGAGTCATATAATTCTCATCCCACCATTTTAAGATTATTAGCCGGACCAGTGAGGCCCAATGGGCAATTGATTAGCTCAACATTAGTTATTATACCACGCTCCTAAACTACTGTCAAGCGCCTTTTTGAATTTTTCAGCAATTTGTTTTATCGGCCGGCATCATTAGGTTGATGGGGCACATGCTTCTGTTAGCCGAGAATTCGCGGGCGACGGTAATCGCCGCCGCCGAGCACCAAATCATCGGTCCTGTACTCTGGTCGCGACGATGCCATACAGCAGGATAGTTCCGGGCCGGTCCGAGCTGCTCTGTATATGGAAGCGTTGGCGGCCGCATGCAAAATCAGCCGGAACTGATTGGCCCAAAAACGATGGCAGCTGGTGCGATCCATGGAGAGGTCTTTCAGCTCTTTGATCCGATTTTCGGCTTCGCCCCGGCCCGCGTAGTAGTCGTACAAAACCAGCGGAGCCCCACCCATGTCGGTGACCCCAGCGCCGACATACCACTGGGTACTGCCTTCGAAGACTTGCCCGAGGACTGGATCTGCCCCGACTGCGGGGTGGGTAAGGACTTCTTCGAGACTGAAGAGGAATAGCTGACAATTCCGGGGGGAAAAAAGGAAGAATGCCCCGAGGCGCGACGTTGCTCCCAAACGTCACAGGGAAAAGCTGTATCGCAACTGCCAGACCCTTGCCCTCACGGCCAATCCTGGACTAATCGGGCGGTATGCGCCTTGACGACAAAGATTGAGTGCGTTATGCTGTATCAACGGTAGAACATACTAACCGAGGAGCCAGGGGCATGCCTAACGAATGGGAGACGTTACGGGAAGAAGTGGAGAGCCTGCGGCAGGAGTTTCCTGAGCAGGCCTACCTCCTTTACGCTATGGGCCTGCGGTTGCGCACAATGGACTATGATACCCTTGCAACTGACTGTGTGCTCGACGGCTCTGATGACAATAAAATCGTTCCACCTGGCAGCCTGTCGGAATACCGGCCCAATGGTCGTTATGAATTTGCACAATAGTGTTGACCGGGTTCAGGTTCAGGAAAGTCGTTGGTGTGCGGAATCAATTCAGTTGCAGTTAGCTGCCGGCGGTTTGTAAGAACCCAGGATACAGGCTGCAGAATACTCTGGCATCACGACGCCCCCCGGCAGTTTATGTTACTGCCGATAATGCCTCGCTGCGGAACAGCTTCAGTAGGTTATGGCCCAGGCAGATCAGCCGCCATTCGCCCCGCACTGCCTCCACATCAGTTACTATGATTGGAGCAACTACCACCTGAAGTACGCGGCTGGCAATGGGTCGTCCTGGGACAAAGAGACAGTGGACAGTGCGGGCGACGTGGGTCAGTACACTTCCCTATCCCTGGACGACTACGGCTTCGCGCACATTAGGTACTTCGACGACACGAACGATGGCCTGAAGTACGCCAGCAATGTCCCCGAGCCGACCACCTTGCTGCTGTTTGGATTGGGGCTGCCCGCCCTGATTGCCTGGCGGCGCCGAAAGCACTCCTGACCTGCGGTAGGAGCGGCATCCTTGCCGCGACAGATGTCGGGGCTAGGAAGCCCCTCCGCTATAGAACGGGATGTCAAGGCGACGGTATTCAACTGCGCCGTATGAGTAAGTTTTTGAGTTAATGAGAGCCTTTGCGATAATCAGGTGCTACAGTCCGCTATGGG
>JALGTV010000209.1 GCA_029821215.1 Candidatus Zipacnadia bacterium
GCCTGCTGCTTGATGGTATTGTACAGAGTAAAGGAGGCGGCGCCATCCCGCTGGGTCTCGCGGTGGGGGAGGAAGTAGGCTTTAGCCTGCTGCCAGGTGCCCAGCCGGAACATATCTACGCTTATCCGCTGGTCGCTTTTCTTGTAGATACGCTGGTGAGCCGCGCCCACGCCCTGCTGGCGCATGTGGGGGACAGCCCCGTCGTAGATAGTGTATAGGACTTCGTTGGTACTGCCACCTCGATCCGTGCCCACCATCACCTGCCAACCGGGTAGCTGCCCACTGGCGGGCATAAAGCTGGCCAGCAGCGACTTTGCCTCGGCGATGGGCGCCGATAGCAGAGCCCCAGACACCAACACAACCATCACGGCAACAGCCAGCCGCAACTTGGTCATCAGTCCTCTCCCCTTAGCCTAACCGGCCAACGGCCCATCGTCGCTTTCGGTGGTGTTATCCTCCGAGGACTCTTCAGTCAATGAGGAGATTTCGTCTACTGCTTCCTGGGAGGCCTGTTTGAACTCGCGGATGCCTTTGCCTAAGCCACGCATAATTTCCGGTATTCTCTTGGCCCCGAACAGCAACAAGATAATCAGCAAGATTATCAGGATTTCCGGGGTTCCCAGGCCACCAATAAAGGCCAACATGTTACCACACCTCCTATGGGTGTGCGCTATGCGATAGTTTGCTGTATGACGTCTATCTGGGCCGGGTCACTGGTACCCACGCCCAGTTGGGCGGCGGTAAAGATATGACTCATATGATTGTTACTAATCAGTGACTTGCCGTGCTCCTGGCGGACCTGGTTAAGGAGCTGAGCCCCCAGGAAATCAAGGGCCACCGGATCTTGAGACATCAATAGGCTCTGCTGGGCCCATTGGAATTGGGGCTGTCCTCCCGGGCCGCCTTCATACTGGCCCTTCAGCGCGTCCAGGATATGCAGCACGGTTTTCTGGCGGATCAGCGGGTGGCGGCACATATACGGAATGTATGGATCACAGTGGTTATCGTGGGCGCTGCCGGTGTGTCTGAAGATGCCAAAGGCGATATTCTTCAGCGCCAAG
Source organism: Candidatus Zipacnadia bacterium (assembly GCA_029821215.1). Lineage (GTDB taxonomy): Bacteria > Armatimonadota > Zipacnadia > Zipacnadales > Zipacnadaceae > JALGTV01. Next base: position 1,062 of record JALGTV010000209.1, read on the forward strand.
GTTATCCCCGCGCCGCCGTGGTTTTTTAGGATGGGGACGTTTATCATCTTGGTTATCTGCTGAGTGACAATCTTGCTGCAGGCGGCCGCTTCGGTAGTGCTCTTGCCGTGTGCGGGGAATTGCTGGGTAACTGCGCTGTCGTAGCCGGGGCCAGCGCCGTCAGTCGCCCTAACCCAAGTACCATCTTCCTGCTGCCCGATGGTAAAGCCAGTGCCTTGCAGATGGCCACCGTAGCGGTCAAAGACAATTATATTCCCCGGCTTCACTCCGACGGCCATTAACTGTTCTTTGATAACCTGCAGGAGCACCGTGTTGTTGTACATCTGAGCTCCGCCGAGGCAGTTTATCTTTATACCCACCGAATCCTGGGGCCCGACCAGTCGCTGCCAGGCTGCTTCAACATCCAACTCTCCAGTCAGGTAGCAGATGCCGGTCTGGACCATCATCTTAGTCTTCTGATAGTCAGTGTGCCTGGCTTGCAGATCCAACACACCGGGCGCGTGCATGTGAATAACGCGGCTGGTAGTGGCGGCTGTCTGCTGGGCAGTGGCGGCTGCCCCAGTACCCAGCGCTGCTGCCCCGGCCAGCCCGGCACTGGCGGCTATGGTGCGCTGGATGAACTCTCGTCTGGTTAGCTTGTCGCCCACCATTGAGCCTGTCTCCTGGTGCGACCATGCCCGCTTTGCTACCCTGATTCTATTCGTTTGACGGCAACTGTGTCAAATCAGTTTGCTCCAGCAACTGTTCCACCTGGGCCCGAGTACAACGGCCGATGCCGAAACAGGCGGCATTAGCCGATCCGGCGGCCACCGCCCATCGCCACCGCTCTGCCAACGGCCGCTCCTCAACAGTGGCCGCGACCAAGCCCGCTACCAGGGCGTCACCACTGCCCACCCGACTGACCAGCTCTATCTGAGGTGGCTTAATCCACCAACTGCCCTCCCCACAGACAGCTATGGCTCCCTCCACCCCCAATGACGTCAGTACCAATTCAATCCCCCCGGACAATAACTCCTGGCTGGCCTCCACCACGCCTTGCGGAACCCTCAGTTGACGGGACATCAGCCATTCCAGTTCATTCAGATTGGGCTTAATGATCTGGGGAGCGGCCTTCACGCCCTCCTGCAGGGGTTCATCGTGGACATCCAGAACAGTAGGCACCTCCGCCTCATTCGCTGCCTCTATGAGCTCACGGTACAGGTCTACCGGAACCCCGCGGGCCGGATTGCCTGCTATGATTGCTATCTGGGCATCAGCCAACAGCCGATGCCACATCTTCTTCAGTCGGGCCACCTCGCGGGGACTGACCAACGGCCCTAACTCATCCACCCGGGTCTCGGTGCCGTCAAGGTCAACGAAGGTCTGGCACAGCCGCGATTCCTCGGCAATACTCACAAAGTTGGACTTGATACCGGCCCGGCGCAGGTCAGTCTGAATAAACTGCCCAATCAGACCGCCGGCGAACCCAGTAACTGTCACCTTATGATTCAGATTGCGCAGCACCCGGGCTACGTTAATCCCCTTGGCTCCAGCGGCGACATCAAAGCGGCTGGCGTGATGAAATTGCCCCACCCGGAACCTCTCCACCTCATAGGTGCGGACCATCGCTGCATTGCAACTGAGTACTAATATCATATATTGCTACTCCTGAATTGGCTGGGTGCAGTAACTTGTTGTGCAGCTTCTCCCTCAATTTCCCTCATCACTACCAATATTCCTGCTTGAGAAAGCTGGGGCAATAATAAGACAGCCACCCTGAGCTTGCCAAAGGGGTGGCTGTCGTTGGTGAGCCTTAGGTTACTGCTGTTGCGGGCCTAACCGGGGGGCGAGACCCCAGGCTGTCCACATTTACAGTTGCCCCAGGGGGATAATCTTGGCAGCCGTTGCCGTCCCAGTCAATCGGTGACCAGATGTTATCCGGAATCAAACCACTATTACCACCTTGCATCGGGTCATTCAGCAGACCCCCTTTGCCGATACTTTCGTCAAGAAGCTGCGTGTTGGAAAAAGTATTGTTGGTGAGTCCTAACAAACCGAAAACAACGAACACTGAACCAGTAATCTTATTGTTGTCGGCGTTCACCCGGGCGTCAGGGCCTATATCCACGGCACCAAAAGTGCCCGGAGCGTTAATAGTATTGTTGCTCAGTGTGACATTGCTAGAGCTGGTTGCACTGAATCCCTCAGAGCCGGGCCCGGCGGTAATGGTATTGCCCGTGATGGTGGAATCCGTCGCCCATACTCCCAGCGCCCCCGTGTTGGCAACGTCACAGTTGATGGTATTATCTTTAACGGTAGCCGAGCCGCAATCGCCAATGGTCACCCCACCCCCGGTAATGGTATTTTTGTCGATGGTAATAGCTCCTTGTACCTCTTCCAGGTGGATGCCCAGCGGCTTGGCGGCAATGGTGCAGTTCTCAATGGTAACCGGACAATTAACATCCGTAATCTCGATCCAGTCGCCGTCGCTGTTCATCTGCAGGCCACTGATGTTAATCCCCCCGCCGCCCTGCTGAGGCTTCACAACACTGGCTGCATAGGACTGCGGGCCGGCCCCACCTTGGGCAGACATGCTTCCGCTGACCGGCCCGGAAATGTAGATGCCTGCCGAACTGCCTCCAAAGATGGCATCAGTGATCGTAACCGAAAAGTTCACGCCGGTCGCGCCGTTAATGGACAAACTGTCTTTGAAGGTCACGTTGTTCATATTAGCGGTTATCCCGGCGCTCAGTCCTTTCATTTCCACAAACAGACCGGCTTCGCAGTTCACGTGGCTGGCCTCCAGGTGAAGCACACTGCCCCGCATGTCAATATGCGCCTTCCCGGTCAGTTTGACTTGTTCTGACAAGTCCAGGGTAACATTACCGTTCAGGGCGGCGTCGAACGTACCGTCAAACTTGAAACTCTTGAGCGTCACCTCAACATTGGCAGTGTTAGGTATATTCAGCGCATTGAAGGTGAAAGGCCCCATTGCGTTTGACCCCAGATCATTCCAGTTAAATGTGGTAAGCGCGCTACCCAGAGTCACGGCTGCTTGGGCATACTTTCCGTACTTGCTTTGCAGGATCGAGTCGGAAACGCTGAACCCCAGGTCCAAATTATCATAGTCCTCGTTGTCCAGTTTCAGCGTTACCTTTCCCAGCCCGAAAAGATTAAGTGTTGCCGCAGCGGCGACGTTGCTCTTAAAGTCGAAAACTGGGCTGCCTGCGTTTACCTCGGAATTCACTGAGAGGTTATCCAGGCTGGCATGCTGGGTGACGGCAACGGTAGCGCTCCCCGCCGCCTTTAGGTCCAGGCTCAGGTCGTCAATATCATTACCACCAATGTGCATTTGGGCAGTGCCGCCGAACTTGCCACTGCCCCCAATGTTCACCTTACTGCCCTTGTTGTTATCAATCTCGTAGCTCGCGCTCAAAACGTCCAGTTTGTAATTCAAGGCGAACTGCCCGAAATCATTATTAGTAATGCTCGAACCACTGGCCCGCCCCGCCTGCTGAGAGGTGATGCCGGCACTGGGGCTGCCCGCGGGGAAGGCCGCCCCTGACACGCCGCCAATATTCACCGCGGCACTGGACGGCAGATGGTTGCCGGATAGTTCAATCCGGCGGTTGGCGTTGAAGATGACACCGCCGGCATTGGAGATGGTAAAACCACCCAGGTTCAGAGCGCC
>JALGTV010000210.1 GCA_029821215.1 Candidatus Zipacnadia bacterium
CCATACTCCGCACGCCACCGATAGGCTGACTCCGCCGCAGGCTTCGTCGGCTCCGAAGGCAGATGGGTATGGTCACTCACCCCGAGCTTTTTGCATGCCTGCGCTACCGTGGCCCCCTTAGCCAGCTCCACTTCCGCCTGCCGCGGTTCGGCAGGCTCACCGCCCTGAGCAAAGCCGAAGGGCAGTTTGCTAATAATCTGCTCCGGCGTGTGCTTTCTTTGACTCATCAGCTTGCCCCTTTCTTACGTCCAAATTCGGCAAATACCGACATTAAACCGGGACTCGTTCTCGGGAGCTGCTGTGATGCACCGGATGGATCAGACCAGCACATAACAACTGGACCAGCTTCCGGGCCACCGTGATATCGTTGCTCTTCTCATCCCGCGCAATCCAGTGGTTGTGCAGGAGATCAGCTACTACCACCTTTTCGGCACAGGGCTGCAAGACTCAATATGCCCAGGCTGCTAACGTACTCTCTTTGAAGACCACACTCTGGGTCTCGCTGAAAGCACCTATTGCTGCTTTCAGATTCGGGCAGGAAGTGAGCCGCGTTTCCTCGAACATAATACTGTCATCCTGATTTAAAACAGCCATGCTAAAGTGCCGCGCGTGCAGATCAATACCGATGTAAATCATCCTGGGGCCTGCTATTGGCTAAGGTGACATAGCGCATGCTACTACCTAATGCCACCCGCCCTCATAGCGCCCCTCTTTCCATATTATCAAGGTCACTCTTGATAATAGAACATAAGTTTGGTATAATAGAAGTTCCCGCAAGGGATTGTTATGGGAAATTGGATTGCTTTTATGGCCGGCCTCGGGCGTCTGTCCTGAGCAGTCTTTGATCCTCCAGTCCGTCACTATCTCCAAGTCGCAGAGCGTGTCGTTTATGGCTATGATGTTTTTCTGGAAGCGTTCGGCGCCGAAGAAGGCATGGTCGCGACTGGTATACTGCGGGTGACCGCCTAAATACACCAGCAGTGGCCCGAAGTTCCGGGTCATGGTCGCGAAGACCGGTGTCTTATCGTAGATCAGCAGCTGCGGGGTAAACTCTTCCCACGTTGGATTGAAATACCAGTATCTATAGACCATTCAAACGCTAATCTATATCACGTCAGGATGGTCCCACCGAGCAGAAAGGCAATCGTCAGGCGCGCGCCTGGCGACCAGCGCGGCGACCTTGTACAGACTTCAGGAACGGCCGAGAATCTGGTTCAAACGGCCAATGTAATGGCTAATTCACTCCCGGGCCCTGTAGACCTTCTGAGGGTATTGCTCCGACTCGTGCTTGGTCCTGACAGCTCCGGAGCCCCCGGTGCAGCACGAGCGCATTGCATATCCCTGTCGGTTCATGCCCGCGGAGGCCTGCAGCGGCAAGTCCAAGCACTGGAGGAGTTGGTTGAGCGTGTCCCCGGTCACTTCACCCGAAGCGGCATCCTCGCGGTTGACAAACAGCCTTATCCACTCTTTGTTATAGGCAAGACCCGGATCGCCGACCTCGTTCCATTCGGCAGAGGCCAAGGAGGTATCTTCCAAGTCCTGCAACCATACCGGGGACAGGATACCCGATTGCCCCTCCAAGACCCAGCCGTACAAGCCCCGCTGCCATATATACATCAGGTTGTAGTCCATCTGCACGTTCTCATTTGCCAGCCCGGTCTGGGGAATACCGCGTTCATCCACTTTCTTCGCGTAGAACTGGTTCTTCACCGCGTATATATCGCCGAAGGCCAATATGTTCTTCCCGGCCCTCACGTTGGTATAGGGGCGGACGTAGATGCCTGAGCCGTTGGTGGTGGTCTTCCAGGAGAACAGCAAAATGTTGCGGTGAACGTCAAAATCGGCGTGGTTCTGATACCTGTCGGCGTTACGAGTCAGGTCAAGATAGTAGTGAACCGAGTTGACAAAGAGATCATTATAGATCTCGTGGCGGGCACCGGGCTGCGCATCGCTGCCCCGGCCAACAGAGCCACGAGCAGCACAGCCAACAACCCTATGGCCCCAGTGTTCATCATTGCTCATCCCTTTCGTTGTATGCACATCAATACTTGGCCCAGTGAATGCATGCGCCGCACCTTTGCCACTTCCGGTATTTGCTACAGTGGTCACGAATTCCTCAGGGCAGGTGGCGAAGACATCGTTTCTACTTTGGCCTGCTCCGGGGACGACCGATAAAGCCGGCTTGCTGTCAGCAGTCGCCGGCCGCGGCCACCTGGGCGACATTGGTGTCTTGGGCAGACTTGTTCCGGGTGGTGGGTAACCTTTGCCCGCTCTTAATGAGCCTAACCTGAATGCTACCCGGTCCTGAAGGTCAGTTTCCACCTGAGCGGAGCCGATGTGGTTGAGGTGCTCAACGATCTGATGGGGCAACACGGGATACCCGACAGCATCTGTGCAGATATTGGCTTAGCGCCCTGGACCTATCAGCCAGGACCTATCAACCAGACGAGCAATTCTGCCGCATACAGTGAAAAACTCTCATTGCAGGTGGATCAAAAACGGGGGAGCACTCCGCACAGCATCTATTCACAGTTTTGACTGGCAAGTTCCTGGGCCGACACGCTTATAGAATCTGCTTAAGAAGGCTGTCAAAAACCGATGCGATTTGATGAGTATCGAGGAAATGATTGGTCACGCCTGTCCAGACAGTATCTCTATCTACCTGTGTGTAGACCTGTCTGCTTTTCAAAGCAGCTACCGTGCAGCGTCCTTTGGGATCGTCGAGTTAGGCAAGCGCGTGCGCGGACATAGTGAGTCTTATGATGCTGGAGCTAACGCGGATGTCCTGGAGGCTCCGCTTCGCCCCTTCGGCCCTCCCGCCACTGGTCATTACTTTGGCAACTATTTGAGGCTGCTCATACAAGCCAAGTGTTTTACTACAGTATAGGAAGGCCCTCTTAGCACCGTC
>JALGTV010000211.1 GCA_029821215.1 Candidatus Zipacnadia bacterium
AGGCAGGCTTCACACTCAGTGCAAGTACCCACGAGCTGAGGGCGATACTGCCCCTGGTGCCACTGCATAGTCAGCGCGGAGCAAGGAGCCGTTGCAGCACAAACACCGCATCCGGAACAGATGTCATATTTTGCCGCCCATTCGGCCGTATTCCTGATGGAGTTACTTGGCATAGGACTTTATTGATTTTTCTCTAACAATAATTGGTGCGAAATGTTCGTGACACTCATATTCTGAAACTTTGAGTCAACTTTGATGGGGGCTTTATTCCGCCGAGTGACCAGGGCTTCGCCATCTTAGCCGCCTCCATAGGTCTGCTATCACCGGGTAGCCGGCTTTCTGCAGCATTGCGAAGCAGATTGGGAAATACAACAAGGCAGCCACCAATATCCGAATCGCTGAGAATTTCAGGCTGTACTCACCGTGATGATACCATAGGATTGGCACTATCACAACACCCGCGAGGATTGCAATCCCCAACTGGCGGTTGATATCTCGCCAGGGCATAACTGAGGACCAGCGGTGGCCTGTGAATCGACAAATGAGGATTATACACACCAGGCCGATAGTGTAGTAGCCGACCACATAGGCGATGGCGGGCCCGCTGAGGCCGATGACCGGCATCAGGGCAAAGGCAAGGATTACCGCGACCAAGCTGCTGATAATGTGAGCAAAAAGAATCTCCCGGGAGCGGCCCATCGCCTTGAGTATCCCCCCATAGAAACCGGCCCGCAGGGGCATAACACACAAGTAGATGCGAAAGATTGTGATACTTTCCATGTACTTGATTGAAAACAACACCACGATAATATCCGACGCCATCAGAACGAGGAACACGAATGTTGGCAGAATTAGGCCAGAGAGGCGGCAAATGGCCCGGTGCCATAGCTCGATCATTTGTCGGATATCCCCGCGCGCGAACCGCTCTGCCAGCGTCGGCATCAACCCGGTCGCCGTAGACTCAGTAATGGTAGCCACCATGGGCACCTGAGTTGCACCCATGCGAAAGATCGCGACTTGCGCCGGGGAGGCCAACAGGCTGACAGCCAGGGGCCCAATTTGCTGCAGCAGCGTGTAGCTCGCTCCCGCCACACTAAGGTGTGCCGAGTAGCCGAGAATACGATAGACGGAGATCGACTCGCCTGACGGCAGACGAAACCACTGGGCCACTATCCAGCCGGCTGCCCAGATCCACAGGGGGATCATCGTGACGACGATTGCCAACGTGATTTCCTCCAACCCACCACCTACGGCTATACCATAGATCGCCGAGACAATGATAGCAACTGTTACCATCACCTGGTAGGCGGCAGCCATCTCGTGACGGCCACGGGCAACCAGGTAGTTAGAAAAGTGCTGAACCGATGTAGCCAAAAAGATATAAGCCGCAAACAGCCGTAGCAAGGGTCCCAGCGCAGGGTTGTTGAAGCGTATGGCAATCCACGGGGCGCTAACCGCTACTATGAGACTCGTGACCCCGGCGACGGCACCGATAGACATAGAGATGAAAACCAGAAGTGACCGTTGCTGTTCACGTTTGAGTGAAGGCACAAAATATAGCAAGCTACTAGATACGCCAGCGAGCAATAGCCCGGCAATAAGTCCCTGGATTAACCAGAGCTGCTGGTAGGTGCCCATATCCGCGGTGGTTAGGTAACGGGCCAGAAGAATACCCAGCAGAATACTTGCTGCACTCCGGGCAACATTGCCGGCCGTAAATAGTATGACGCGAGCGGAAAGCGGGCGAGCCATCAGGTCAGACCCTCGCTATTCCCAGTGCCAAGGTTGAGGTAAGCCCGGCGTACCAGGCAGTCCCAGATGCCACCCACACAGCCGCCCAGGCGCGCGAGAATCCGGGGCAGGTGATACGGTTTCAATAGCAGAGCAAAAGACTGCGCCAGAATCGTCGCCACGAGCATCCAGGCGAAGGCAAGACAGTTTACCGGGCGCTTCGGCATGTTTCGTACAAAATGGCACCACAAGTCCACGACGTCTCTGTACCCAAGTTCATACGGCTGCAGACGGCTCGCCGGGGATTGCATATGCGCCAGGCGAGCACCTGGCGTAATCAGCAGGCGATACTTACGCCTCATATGGTAACAGTGTTCGATGGTTTCGTAGCCGGCGAAACCCTCGGAGAAAGGATACTTGAGCTTCACTGACCGGCGATAGCTGCTCACGCCCGACGCTAACCACTCCACTGATTGCACTTCCCGCACCGCCTCGTAATTCCCCTGATTGAAACCGTCGGGAAAGACCCGACCATGGCCCCACAGGGGATGGCCACGCCACAATTCATACAGGCGCACGGACAGCGACAGGTGCGCATTGGTAATCACCCCGCCCACGCCAGCGATCTCGCCAGCCTGGTCTGCTTCATATACCGATAGGGTCTCGGCGATGTACTCGGGCTCCAGTATTACGTCGTCATCAAAGAAGAAGACGATGTCGGCTTGCGCAAGCTGCACGCCTAAATTACGTGAGCGGGCCACGCCCGGCTGGCCAAGCTTGCGGTGATAAATGAAGTCAATCGGAGTGCTGGCGAACATTTCCCGCAAGGCTGCCTCGTCGGTCTGGCCATCGTCAATGACGATTACCTGGTCAGGCAGATGCGTCTGGGTCACCAGCGACTTCAGACAGCGCCGCAGATCATCGGGACGGTCGTAGGTAGGAATGATTGCAGCAGTGGTCAGCGACATCAGATGGTCCTTCCTCCCGAGGTGATTATTATTCGGTTACTCATGTCAGATCTTTATAGCAGCTCTCCGATAGGAATCAGATATCATTGCAGTGATTACTTTACGACGGCGGTACTGGAGCGTACAATTCTGGATGCCACCCAGCCACCTAAACATCCAGCCCCAAACGATGTGGCTTGAGTACCAGAACGAAGAATCAGAGTGACTGAGGTTCAATCACACAATATCACACATTAAGTATCATCATCAGAATGTAGGCTACTACAACCTGCGCTGCCTCCCAGCCACAGGCATCCTACGCCCACACTCATATAGGCAATTGGGTGCTTCAGGAAGCGAGCTATAATGACTGGCTGGAAGATGGCCGTCCCCGGCCTGATGCTATTAGCAGCGAGGACGCCGCTCCTACAGAAAATGAGGGAACAAGTTCGCGGCAAGGATGCCGCTCCTACAGAATGGGGTTTTGTCACGGCAAGGCCTACCTGAGGCGCATAAAATGTCGCTCCTACTGTGCAGGTCAGGAGTGCTTCCGCCGGCGCCCGGCGATCAGGGCGGGCAGCCCTAAGCCAAACAGCAGCAAGGTGGTCGGCTCGGGGACATTGTTGGCGTACTTCAGGTCGTTGTTGGTGCCGTCCCGGTAACTAATGTGCGGGTCGTCGCTGCTGTCCAGAGCCAAGGAGTTCCATTCGCCTACATAGCCCACCATGTAAAGCTCCCACTTTGATTCGGTCTCGTTCCAGATTGCGTACTTCACGGCAATGTACCCGTAGTGGTTGTAGTAACTGATGTGGGGGTTGCCGTTGCTGTCCAATGCCAGGGAGTTGTAGCCGGCGCAGGGACCGGTCAGTGTGCCACCCTGAACTGTCCTTATGCGCGTAGTTGACGTTGTAGTTCCCGGCGTAACTGATGTGGGGGTAGCCGCTGTTGTCCAGCACCAGGGAGGTGTACCCAGAGGCGCCGCCCACGGTGTCAATGTGCCAAATATCCGCCTGGGCCAGGCTCCCGCCCAGCCCAAGCAAACTGATAACCGCCACCACCAATATACGCCGCATAATGAGCCACCTCTTTTTCAGGTTGCCCTCCCCCAGAAAACCCCATCATCCCAATCAATGGCCAACTGATAATATACCCTAATCTGCCATTTGTCAAGGCCTGTCAATATTCCTCCTCTGTCTTACATATTTTTCAAATATTTTTTACTAATGCCTGGCGCTGGGACTACCGGGGCGCAACTTTTCATTGCCCCTGCCGATATACCCCTTGACAAGAATCTGGGAAA
>JALGTV010000212.1 GCA_029821215.1 Candidatus Zipacnadia bacterium
TTATACTGCATGGCGTGGATTTTGGTGGCTGGGCCGGAGTCGCGTTGGTCCCAGCCGGTAATTACCACTAAGCCGTTGGCTGTTTCCAATATCAATGTTTGCTCTTTTATACTGGTGCCCAACTCGCCCGTGGACAAAGCATGGGGGCAAACCTGTGTGCTCTCCCCCACCCCGACATACTAAGCACCAGTTTTTGTGATGGCCTACTTGAACGAACTCGGAAATAACTGGGGTACAAAGCCCGTCACCTGAGGGTTGCGCCCTAAGAAGGCCGCCAGGCAACTAAAGCCCCAGATAGTGCGCAAGTCAGGGTCATACTGATAATTGTCGTATACAATAGTCACCGTTATGGCCTCCTTAGGCCCCTGTGTGAGTGGCGGGGCAGAAGTTTCTGGTAGCGGGTTGGCACTCCCGTCACGAGCCAATCCGCGCTTTGCTGCTTTCCAAAACGACCACCCAGTCCTGATATATAGGCATCGTCGGCAGGGTCCAATTGCCGTTGTCGTCGGGTGTGACCTCGCCCAGCGGATATTCCTTGCCGTCTTTGGGATCAAAGTAAAATGCCTGATAGCTGGTGCCCGGCTCCAGGGCCTTTATCGCTGAGACGGCGGGCCAGTTGCCAGCAACATCAGGAAAGTAGATAATGCGGACCTCCTCGGGAATACCTGCGGCGTAGGGCTGGATATAGTTGTCAGGTGTCCAGTGCGGCTCTACCCATTCCGAATGAGGCTCGAAGAGCCACCAGCGGTACCGTTCTAACAGCCGCTTGCCGATCCCCAATTGCTCAGACCCCGGCAACTGGTAGGCTTGCTGCCAGGTGACATCGGTGGCCCACGAGCTGCCCTGGGGCGAGGGACCATAAGGCTGGTCTTGGGAATGCACCTGCCAGATTCCATTTGCCCCATAAGTGTGTCCGGCGGCTCCAGATAGCATACAAATCCAGAACATAAGCCGCTGCACATCCTGCCAGTTTGCGCCCATGATGCCCTCATAGCAAACTTCACCGTTGATAACTGGCATTCGGGGGCTGCGCTCGTAAGAATGCACTATCCTGTTCACGGTACCGGGTATGCTGTCTCGGCCCGAGTGACCGGTCTGGCGCATATCGAAGTCAACTAGCGATTCTTCCACCTGGTCCCGGCCAGCATCAAACCCCGGATGAGCAGTGACCGGATGATGGTAGGAATCTATTGAGCGCAGATAGCGAGCAACATCCGACCAGCCCGGCTTGGTCTTACGGTGATACTCGGGCCGTCTGTCCTCATCCCAATACTCGGATAGATAGTAAGGCATCAGTACCTCGCCGGCCAGGCACCAGACCACCGGAAGCGCAGAATACCGGGCTACCAAGTAATGCCAGTGTTTCTTCATAACCTCCTTGCCGGCGAAGTCCAAATAGTAACCCCAACAGCCGACGATGCAGGGCACCAAACCGGCATCAACCAGCCAGTTGATGCGCAAGTCGGCCATATCAAAATAAGCGGGATTTATACGGACAAAATCCTCTTCCCAGGGAAAGCCGGCTTCGTTAGCCCCCCTTTCGTCGAAAGGGCCCATATCCGGGTACAAACCGGCGACGATCTGGATGACAGTAAAGCCCTTGGCTACCCGGTCGGCGGTAAGAAGCTGAAAGTCTTGCGGCCACCGCAGGCGCTTAACCAATCCCATCCACCAGGTATCGGCGAGCCACAAGAAGGGCGTCCCGTCGTGGTGCTCAAGATATCTGCGATTCTCCGCCACGCGTAGCGGACCGTGGCGGAAAAGAGGATTGCCACCCTCATAGGGGGCCACCTCCAACGTGCCTTTCTGGTTGTGCAGATCTGAGTTGCTCTCATCTGAGCAGACAGTCTGGTACTGGTGTTTTCCTACTTTAGCAGAGGCATAGCGAACTCGCCAGGTCTGCTCCCCGGCCCAGAACGCCGGCACGCACCTCTGCTCACCATCAGGATCGGTGAAAACCACCGTTAGTTCGACCTCATTGAAGGGGTCAGTGTAGCCCTTCGCAGAGTGGTAAGTCCACTCGGTCATACAGTTTTGAGTGCCGTACTGCATTTGTATTTGCCCTCCCTTGTAAAGATGGTTGTAAAAGTTACCTCTCACAATTGAGAGGATACAATATTCAGTTTTTTTGAAGCGATACTGCGCGCCGTCGCCGAAGCTATGGCGGATAGGCGACTGCCGCCGCCAGTTTGCTCAACAGATGATCCCCAGAAATTAGTTCTTCATAGATTATTCCGAAAAAGCTGTTTTGTGTACTATGGTGCACCTGCATGTTACCCTCCTGGCACGGTTGCATCGACTCGTTTGCTTTTTTATTATATCATACCCTCCCTCCCGAAATGTCAAGAGGGATTTTACAACAGCCTCATATAGAGCACTCAGCAGTTCAGTGTCCTGCAATATTACTGACGCGATGTCCAACGGTCCGCCGGTGTTCCACATTTGTAAATCGAGTAATTATTATTACTCTTAACTATTCCTCATAATTCAAAGATGACCTTAATCGTTTCTCCCAGACGTTTCTTAGAAGTTTCAAAAGCCTCCTCGTAGTCTTCCGGGGTAAACCTGTGGGTAATTAGCGAGCTGGTATCAATGGTGCCATTTTTTATTAGCCGCAGCACCGTCACGAACTGGCCCGCGGTGAATCCGGACTGTCCCAGATAGCTGATATGCTTGGCGGTAAAATCGAAGACGGGCACCGGCCACTTGGTGGCGAACAGCGTGGCAGTCGCGGCATCGGCGGCGTTGCGGCCTTGTTCAAGTAGCTGGATGCCGGCCGCCACTGCCTGGCTCCCGCCAGCCACCACTACCCCAACCTGACTCGATGCCTTCCAGGTAATCATGATTATCTTCCTGCCTAATCAG
>JALGTV010000213.1 GCA_029821215.1 Candidatus Zipacnadia bacterium
GATGCTAGGCAGGAATTCTTTACCGATTTTCTTACCCGGGGCATTGCCGCCAATCTGATGTATGAGCACAAGTATCCGGCTTTCACCGCCCTGGCGCGGCCGCTGCTGGCCAAGGTGCAGGTACAAGTGGCTCAGCAAAAAGGTGCCAAGTATCTGGCCCACGGCTGCACCGGCAAGGGCAATGACCAGGTGCGGTTTGAGGTGACCTATGCGGCTCTGGCCCCCGATTTGCAGGTCATTGCCCCGGCCCGCGAATGGGATATGACCCGGGAGCAGGAAATGGAATATGCCCAACAACATAGCATCCCGGTTCCCGTGGGCAAGGAGAGTCCTTATTCAGTTGACACTAATCTGTGGGGGCGGTCGGTGGAGTGTGGTGCCATTGAAGACCCTACTCAGGAGCCACCTGATGATGCCTGGTTATGGACAGTGGACGTGGATGACGCCGCCGACGAGCCTACTTATATTCAGATACAGTTTGAAGAAGGGATTCCCGTGGCCCTGGATGGTGAGCAGATGGCTGGTCCGGATCTGGTCAGCCGGCTGAATGCTATGGGGGGGGCTAATGGGGTGGGACGCATCAATATGATGGAGAATCGGCTGGTAGGCATAAAGTCGCGTGAGGTCTACGAGGCGCCGGCGGCCACCATAATCCTGGAGGCCCACCGCGACCTGGAATCGCTGACTCTGGACAGGGAAACGCTGCATTTTAAGCCATACCTGGAGCTGCGCTACGCCGAGCTGGTCTATTATGGCCTATGGTACACTCCCCTGCGCGAAGCGCTGGATGCCTTTATGGCCCAGACTCAGAAACGGGTCAACGGCCAGGTTACTGTCAAGCTGCACAAAGGCACCTGCCAGGCAGTAGCCCGAGAATCAGATTGGTCACTTTACGATTACGGCCTAGCCACCTACGATGCGGCTGATGTTTTTGACGCGTCGGCTGCCGAAGGGTTTATCCACATCTGGTCGCTGCCGGCCAAGGTGGCGGCTGCGGTGAGCCGGCGCCAGGGGGAAGAGTAACTTGGTGTACTGGGTCCGTAGATAACGGTGAATGACTCCCAGCCTGAAAAATACTCCGGCCGGACAGTAAACCTCATACTTATGGCCGGGGTATTCTTTCTGATATTCGCTGGTGCAGGTGCTCAACAGCAATACCTCGTGCCTTACCTCAGCCGCATCACCCCGTGGAGTGGCTTGCAACGAGCCGGCCTGTTAGCGGTGGTCTATGCGTGTATGATGTTTTTTCGCATCGGCAATCTCTACCTGCTGCGCCGCTGGCCCGACTGGAAGTGGCGAGTAATCGGCAGCACCACTTATGTGCTTTTCCCTGCTGGTATGGCGCTATTGGCGTTCGTGCCCAATTACTGGTTGGCTCTGGGCTTCGCGCTGCTATGGGGCTGGGGAGCGACGGCCATGTGGGGTGGCAGCACTATGGAAGTCCTGGCGCTGGGCGAAGGCCGGCGCGACCGGCACGGGCTGGGTATGGGTCTGATATACAGCGCAACTCACACTGGGTTCTTGATCGGCGTGGTCGGCCTGGGGTTGATATACGGGTACTATCCTCAACACCCGCAATTGCTGTACTTCACTGCCGCTGCTGTAACACTGGTGGGTGTGCTGGTTTCGTTAGCGCTACCGCGCATCGGTGAAGCGCAAATTGACCCTCCTTCCGCTCAGGTCTTGGGGCAGATTCTCAGCAATCCCAGTGCGCGCATCGCCAGTTTCCTGTTGGCCAGTTCTGCCCTGGCCTATGGTCTGATGCTGGGGGCTTTTGCCGATTTCGTAACCAGCAGTTATGGAGCTGGTTGGGTGTGGATAACAGCGATGTTTTTCCCCGCCATCCGGGCAGTTTGTGCTCTGCTTAGCGGTACTATCTCAGATATCAAGGGACGAGGCCCGGTGCTGGCCACGGCCTTTCTGCTGGGAGCGATTGGCTGTGGATTGGCAGCCGCCTGGGATAGCCCGGTGGCGATGGCCATTACGGCCGGGTTGCTGGGTTTAGTTAATGGTAGTGTGCCCCCGGTCAGTGCCTCTCTGATCGGTGATGCAGTGCAGCGGCGACGCCGCCCGCTGGCTTACGGAGTAATCTTTGCCTGGACTGATTTCGGGGTGGCCTGTGCCCTGATTATGAGCCGGCTACTACCTATCCACGAGCAGCTCCAGTCCATTTTTGTCATCTTCGCCCTGGTATTCACCCTCTGCGGTGCTGTGGCTGCCTTGCTCGGGCGTTACACTCAGCAGCGCATGTAGGGTGAGCTGTTTTTCTGTTTGTCACCCATGGAGGAATTGACAGCGGGATAGGGAAGTGCTATACTGAAGACACCGGGGCCCTAGTGGGGAGGTAGAGCTGTGGTATGCTTGGCAAGTGCGCCGCAGCGTGGCAGGCGGCGTCTTTTTTTGTGTGCTCCGGACTCTCGGATGACTTCCTCGAGGATTGAATAAGCTATGGATGCTCTCCAGTACGGCCCAGTAGGTGTGTTTGTCGTCCTCAGTGCTGCTTTTGCCTTCGCTACCTTAGTAGTGGCCTATCTGCTGCGCCCCGCTGACCCCTATGAGCAAAAGCTGCTGACCTATGAATGTGGCATCGTTCCTTTCGGGGAAGCATGGAGCAAGTTCTTCGTTCGTTATTACATCATTGCCCTGATGTTTGTTGTCTTCGACGTGGAGGCCATCTTTATGTATCCGTGGGCAGTAGTGTATAAGGCACTAAGCCATGCTGATGCGCTGGGATTGTACCCGGCGGTGGAGATGGCCGTCTTTGTGGGTGTTCTGCTGGTCGGTCTGGCCTACGCCTGGGGGAAGGGGGATCTGCAGTGGATCTCCGAGACGTAGAGCGACGCATGCAGCAAATTGGCCCGCCGCTACCACGAAGGGCGGGTGCCCGCCGCCTTCGTCAACATAGTGGATAAGGTCCTTAACACCGGCCGGGCCTGTTCGCTGTGGCCGATGAGTTTTGGTCTGGCCTGCTGTGCCATTGAGATGATGGCCACCGGGGCCAGCCGCTGGGATTTGGACCGCTTTGGCATCATTTTCCGCGGTACCCCCCGCCAGGCGGATGCCATGATTGTGGCGGGTACGGTGACTCTCAAAATGGCGCCGGTCCTGGAGCGGCTCTATCACCAGATGCCCGAACCGCGGTACGTGCTGGCTCTGGGCAACTGTGCAATCAGTGGAGGGCGCTTCTATCAGCATGCTTACAGCGTTGTTAAGGGAGTAGACCGCATTATACCGGTGGACATCTACGTTCCTGGCTGTCCTCCCCGTCCCGAGTCATTAATAGACGGCCTGCGCAAACTCCACGATCTTATCCGGACTGAGTCGGTGGCCGACGGCCCCTACCGTGAGGGGGAGCGTCCTGACTTTCATCTGCGACCCCGTGAGCTATCATGACCGACAATCAGCCCGCTAACAATAATCAACATTTGCCGAAGGAGCCGCTGCCGCCGGAGCTACAGCAGGTCCTGGAAGGTCTTATGACCGCCGGTAGCGCCGGGCCGGAGGGTGTGGAGATAGTTACCACTCCTGAACATATTATTCAGGTGCTGACAG
>JALGTV010000214.1 GCA_029821215.1 Candidatus Zipacnadia bacterium
CTGGCCTACTTCGCTACCGACCCGCGTAAGGCCACGGTGTGGATTATTTATCCGCTGCTGGTGCGTGGTATCGGGGTGATTACCTCTATGATTGGAATTGCCGTGGTTAAGCTGCGGGGGGACGAATCTCCCATCAAGCCGATTAACCGCGGAGTTGTGTGGTCGGCAGTAATGTCCATGATCGCGTTTTTCCTGGTCACCAAGTATTATGTCAGCCTCACTCCGGGCACTCAATGGAGCCAATTGTTCTGGGCCACTACCTCGGGCCTGGCGTTGGCTGTGATTATCTATACACTGACCCAATATTACACCCTGGCGGGCCATCCACCGGTAGAATCAATTGCCCGCTCTTCACAAACGGGGGTGGCTACTAATCTGCTTACCGGCTTTGCCGAAGGCATGGAAAGCTCAGTGTGGGCTCTGATAACTATTTGTGGCGCTATTGCTTTCTCCGTGATGATTTTTGGCACTGGTGCCAGCCCGGTTGATATCCTCTATGGTGTGTCCCTATGCGGTATGGGCATGCTGACCACCACTGGTGTCATTGTGGCGATGGATACGTACGGGCCGGTCTCTGACAACGCCCAGGGCATCACTGAAATGGCCGGCGTGGAGGAAGCTGCCGACAACGTAGCCATACTGGATGCGGTAGGCAATACCACTAAAGCCGCCACCAAGGGCATAGCTATCGCTTCGGCGGTCATTGCCTCAGTATCACTATTTGGATCATATCTGTCCAAGGTAGCCGCGGGGCTGGGCGGAGGAACGGGCAGTGAAGTAGTCAGTATTGAGGCCTTGCAGAGATTCAATCTGCCCCTGGATAACCCCATGATCTTTGTGGGCCTGCTCATCGGTGGGGCCATGCCGTTCCTGTTTAGCTCCATGACTATCCGGGCGGTAGGGCGCACGGCCTTCCAGATTATCAATGAGGTGCGCCGCCAGTTCCGCGAGATTCCTGGGCTGATGGAAGGCACCGCCAAACCCGAATCAGCCAAAGTGGTAGACATTTGCACCGTCTCGGCCCTACGCGAACTCATCGCCCCCGGGCTGCTGGCGGTACTCATTCCGGTAATCGTTGGATGTTGGCTTGGCTGGCAGGGCCTGGGCGGCTACCTGGCCGGTATCATCGTTGTTGGCCAGTTACTGGCGGTGCTGCTATGTAATTCCGGCGGGGCATGGGATAACGCCAAGAAGCTAATTGAGGATGGTGCCTACGGCGGTAAAGGCAGCGATGCTCACAAAGCAGCCGTGGTGGGCGATACCGTGGGCGATCCATTCAAAGACACCGCCGGCCCTTCCCTTAATATCCTCATCAAGGTGATGAATATCGTCGGCCTGTTAGTAGCCCCGCTGATTGCCATGTATGGCAGCGGTGGCCCCCAGGCCGCCGGCCCGTGGCTGCCAGTAATTGGCGTCATATTAGCGGTAATCGTGGGTATTGGCCTCATACTATCCAAGCGGGAAAGCGCCGATATTGCTGAGGTGCATGCGGCGGTTGGGGAGGAAGAAGAAGCCTCGTAGGGACCGGTTAATCCCTCAGTACTACCTAAACTCAAGTCCCACCACGGTCCGCTGTCGGCACAAACACACCTGTGCGGCAGCGGATTGCTGTTATATTGGCTCACAGTGGCCTCCTTCTTTGCCTAAAGGAGGGAGCCACAACTGCCGATGTAGTAGATGAGACGGTTGGGGGCACGACTCACAATATCCAACCGTCTATCTATTTCAAGCAAGTGCGAAGGATGCGTAATATGATGCCTAAGAAGTCTGTAATTGCAATGAATATACGGGGGGCTACCCAGGTGAATGGTGGTACAAGTGCCCTCCCGAATATTGTTGGTGGATGATGATCCGCAATTCTGCAAGTCGGTCAAGACGGCCTTAGGGGACCGGGATTATGCGGTCACTATTGCTGCTGATGGCCAACAGGCCTGGCAGAATTTTCAGGAGCACAGCTTCAACCTGATATTATTGGATCTTATGCTCCCGGATATAGATGGCCTGGATCTGTGTCAGCAGTTTCGCCGTGACAGCTATGTCCCGATACTGGTCACGTCGGCCCGCCAGGACCAGGGAGACCGTATGGCTGCGCTGGAAGTAGGGGCTGACAGTTACCTGGCTAAGCCTTTTGAGACCCGGGAACTGCTGGCCAGAATGGCCGCCTTGCTGCGACGGGCAGGAAAGTATTCCGCTCCGCTTTCCCGGCAAGCCCCCCTGGAAATAGGTGAGGTATACCTGGACATTGCCGGGCGGCAACTAATTGTCCGCGGCCAGCGGATAAAGGTGACGCCCAAGGAATTTGAGCTGCTGCGAGCCTTGATGAGCCGGGCGGAGCAGGTATGCCGGTCCGAGGATTTGCTATGGGATATCTGGGGTTATGACGGCAATATTCAGACCCGCACTCTGCACGTGCACATCGGCCGGCTGCGCAAAAAGATTGAGGCCGATCCGACCACTCCCCAATATATCATCACCCAGCCCGGCGTGGGCTATATGTTCGCCGCGGCCAACGCAAACAGGGCCGCCAGTTGATTATCGGCGCCTTCTCTGGGTTAGCAGGCAAGTGGCACCTAACTAAGTGTCACCAGGTTGGGAGTAGCGGCAACATCCAGCAGATCGTAGCAGTCAAATACCTCGGGAATGTAGATGGGGAGGGCCAATCGCTCGGTGGCAGCATCTCTGAAGGCGAAAGCCGCCTGTTGCTCGCCGTGGACGACGAAAACTGCCTGGGCCTGCTGAGCCGCCTCCTGTAGCCAGGCCAGCAGCCCCGCGCGGTCAGCATGAGCCGAGAATCCCGGTAAGCTCTCCACTTCACAGCGCACTTCGTGGGTCTCTCCGGGGAAAATCTCCACAT
>JALGTV010000215.1 GCA_029821215.1 Candidatus Zipacnadia bacterium
GCGAGTTCAACATCGGCCTGATAGTCTACAACCCGCTCGCCGGCGGCTTACTTACCGGCAAGTACAACCACATTTCCCAGACTATCCCGGGCACCCGCTTTGATGGTAATGAGATGTACCGCAACCGCTACTGGCACCAGGCTAATTTCGAGGCGGTGGAGGCGTTGGGGCAAATTGCCCGGGAGGCCGGCAAATCACTGGTGGAGCTTTCCCTGCAATGGCTCCTCAGCCGGCCCCAGGTGGATAGCGTCATCCTCGGGGCTAGCCGTCTGGAGCATCTTGACCAGAATCTGGCCGCTACCGACGGTACACTCGACGAGACCACTCGCCAGGCCTGCGACGAGGTTTGGCAAAAGCTATGGGGTCCCATCCCGCACTATAACCGCTGACCCGCCTCCACCGCCTGGCACCCCGATGGGCCTTTCACCGCCGGGAATTGCTGGTAGTATATTTGTAGGTTTAGACTGGCCAGCATAGGGGAGCCGGCCAGGATAGAAGCCTGGACCAGGATTATGCGGGAAGAGATAGACAGAGCCTGGGGAAGGTGATGCAGTACGGCCAGTAGAATTGGCCTGGCAAGAAAGTCAAAGAACCGGCGAACAAAGGACATGTGAGCCAACGGAGTGCAGTTTCTCGGCCATCCGGATGCCGCCCAAGTCCAGAACAGCGAGACGAGCTATATGACCGGTCTGCTCTATTCGCTCGGTTGCGGAACGGGTTTTGTGGTGAGGCGACGGATCTGGACATTGCGATACCGAGTGGGGGCGTCGAACTGTTCGCCGTGCCGGGCCCCGAGTCCCACCTGGCCTTTGGCGGGACAATGGATAACGGGTTCGAACTCGTAGTCGGGAAACACCAGTTCCCCATTCAGATAGACGATTACCTGTTCGTACCACACCTGGACAAGAAAAGTATTGAGTGGCTTCAGTTGTATCTGTTTGTCCTCAGTTGGAGAATAGAAGCAGCGGCCTATCATAGCTTGACTGCCGGCCACGTCGATCCTAAAAGTTGTCCAGTTTATCCTGTCCGGGTTTTTGATACGCGGGATGACGCCACCCTCACCGCGATCAGGAGGTAATTCGATCTCTCCCTGTATCTCAAAATTGCCTTCAACTGGGGCATTGCAGGCTATAAGAGTGCCACAGTCGTTGATCTCTCTCCCCGCCAATGAGCCATCGGGTTCTATGTTCCAGCTTCCTCGTACAGACTGCCAACCCGCAAGGCCTTTTTCTGGCATGATGTCAACCCAGTCGCCCTGAGCAAGACCGACTTTGATGCGTAGAGTAACCACGCGGTCGCGCAAGTAGCTGACTACCTCTTCGTCTGTGGCGCTTCTGAGAGCCTTTTCAAAAAGGGGCAAGGCCCGCTCGACCTCGCCACCAAAATACAAGGCTTCTGCACGTTGGACCTTCTTCCCCAGTGGTCCAGTAGCAGCGTAGACTTGGCCCCGGACAAGCCCTACAGGCGTTTTGAACCGCTCGGGGAACACGGCATTATCAAGCTGATCACCAAGTTCATCAAACAGACGACGAGCATCCTCGTAGTGTCCCGAGCGCCACGCCATAGCTGCGTACATAGACTTGTAGTGTGCTAAGTCCTCATCCGGCCAAGGCCCGGCCAGAATTCCTTCAAAGGCAGTCTGCAGGTTCGCGTAAACGTCGGGACGCCGCCACCACTCGGAGGCACCCCAGTCTTCAGCTATGTCCCACATAGCTTCCACGAAGCGCCCAGGCACCTTGGTATCGAATCGCTGCGTGTTCAGACACTCCAAGCCGAATTCATACATTATCTGGTAACCGGGGCCCCACGCGGGAGACAGTGAGTGCTCAAATTGCGAATAAGCAGGAATATAATCAAACTGCGAAGCTACTGCACGGTCAAACCAGAGCCGCTTGATATGCCCCACCGAGAGTATTGCGATTCCACTCCAGCTTAGCCTGGCGAAAGTCTTGTTCAGTATAAGCGTCAGGCCTAGCCGGTAGCGGCTTCCCAACTTGGGCTGTTGCCGGTAGAAACAGCTCATGCTTGACCGAAGGCCACACATATACGGCAAAGAAAGCCGCGCCCAGTGCCATCAATACCAAGAGCCCTGCTGATACTGCCACGAGCACAGTTACCCATAGCCGCGAGTCGCCGTTGTATTCGATCTGGGACATTTCATCCTCCTCGTTTCCTGAAGGCAAATCAACTACGCCCCGTCCTTGTCTATTTCACGATCTATCTGGTAAATCCTGCCTCTAATGTCTGATGCCCTCCAGGTAGGACCCAACACCGGCCATAAATCCCAATTCCCGAGTCATCAATTATCTCCTCTTTTACCCACCGGCGCCAGTCAATGACCATGTTGCTGATGGGATGGCCCAGGTGGTCGCCTCGTTGAGTAAGGACAGTGAATTTCTTGTTGTATTGATTAGTCAAGCCACGAATCTCGCGCAAGAATTGTGTCAAATACTCGCCGCGCAGGCGGCGCCATGCGTCGAGGTCAAAATCAGTTTCTAAGATGTTAACGCCGTAGCGGCTGGGGTTGCCATGAGTACCAACTCGCCACTGGATACGACCCACGCCGTTTTCGGCCCACTGGCGGAATACATGGTCTACTTTGTCCAGCGTATTCAGACCGTGGTCTTTATCCCAGTCTTTATGAATTCTATCTCCGTAACTAATGATTCCAATAATAAGTTTACCACTTCTGTTGTTCATGGAGACGCCCTCCATCTCGTAGCCGACATTCTTCATCTGCCGTACTGACCATACTTCAAAAAATTCCTTTCTGTGATTCAAAATCGTTCCCTGGGAATGAACCGCTATTATGTTGGTTAGCCGCTGGGCTGAGTCCTGACAGCCGA
>JALGTV010000009.1 GCA_029821215.1 Candidatus Zipacnadia bacterium
CAACGTGCTCGCATAAGCCGATTATACTTCGGTCTAATGAGCAGTTCCAGGGACCATTATGTCACACCCGGCAACTTCACCAAAGCCAAGTAGAGCATCTGCCGCCGAGACCCAACTGGTATCAAAGCTGCCTTGGCTCTTCCAGGTCGCGCTCTGGTGGTCTAAGTATGGTCCCCGGCGGGGGCGGTGGAAGGTATGGGAGATAGCTTGCGCGATGGGTGGTGAGGGTAAGGAATTCACCACGACATTGCATTACGGGGCGAAAGTCTGCGTGGACCTTTCTGATCCTATGTCACGATATCCCATTGCTTATGGAGGTATGAACGAGCCGGTTCTTTACCAGGCAATATGTAGGGCGCTTTCCCCCGGCGATGTGTTTGTTGACATAGGAGCCAATTTCGGATATTACACCCTGCTGGCAGCGGGCTTGGTAGGCGACCAGGGACATGTTTACGGCTTCGAACCTCTGCCGCGCGTCGCCAAACAGCTTAAGCGCAACGTTGCTCTAAACCACCTTGCTAATGTAACTGTCTATGAGGCAGCCGTGGGAGATTCCTGTCGGGAAGCTACGATGTTTGTACCTGTCCGAGCTCAATCAGGAATAGCCACTCTGGCCACACCTACTTGGATCAAGGATCGGGCGGCTCGACAAATCCAGGTGCCCGTAACTACCCTGGATGATGCGGTTGGTGACCACCAGCTTGCCCTAAGCGCGGTGAAAATAGATGCAGAGGGCTACGAGCTGCGGATCCTTCGCGGCGCTCGTCGTTTGCTGTCTGGTGCTTCTGCGCCAATAGTCTTTTGCGAGGTCCAGCCGGATACAGTGGACGAAATTATCGGGTTTCTGTGCGCACTGGGGTATAAGACCTTTCGGCTGCATCCAGAAGGGCTGATCACCGTCAACACCGAGATTGCCATAGATCGCCCCGAGACGATCTGCGCCCTGCGTCCTCAGCTACATCATCCGCCTTTGGACTACTACACTGAGCCCACTTCGTAGCTGCCCGCGGCTCAGTGTTGCTGATAAAGGGCCATAGCTGACAGCATTAGGGCAGCCAGGCTCCGTACGCAGACCTAACTACCTGCTTGACAGAGGCACGGCTTGAGTGTATACTACTATCTGAGTGAGTGCTGGCTCTATCACTACAATCAGCAAGGAGCTGAGGATGATGCGTAAAATCATGGTAATGTTCGCAGCAGTAGTATTGGGGGTCGTAGCCAGTCCCGGTTGGACCCAGGGTATCTTCTACGGGACCTGGGAGGAGCCTGCCCCCGAGCTACAACCAGTACCGTCGTGGTACGGCTCTACTGGGCTTATCGTAACGCCCACTGCGCTGATGTGCCCGCCCCATCAAATTCAAGGTGGGTGGCACCAGATGGAATTTGACATTAAAGAGCAGCGTGTCTATGGGGCAAATGTAGGTATCACTCCCCAGATAGAAGTGGGAGTCACCCGGGTGCAGAATATTAAGCCCCGTGGCGTTGCCCAGACCAGCTATACCGACGAAACGATACTGAATGCCAAGTACAAGCTGGACATGGCCGAATGGTTTGACAATCCTCTGGCACCTGATGTGGCCATCGGGGTGTGGGATTGGGCTAACGACCTGAACCGAGCTTACTACTTAGTAATGAGCAAGGAGGTGCCCATGGCGCAAGAGGTTGCCGGTCGGCAGCTCAATGTGCATCTGGGCGTGGGCAACAATGACCGCAACACCGGGCCCCTGGAGGGCATCTTCTTTGGCGCCGACTTAGTACCGTTTGAAAGCAGCCTGCTGCAGTTAGAGTATGACGGTGATAACCTCAATGGCGCCCTCCGGTACTATCCGGCTAACTGGATTTCTTTGGATGCGGGCCTTGTGGATGATAACTTCGGCTGGGGGGTAGGTATTGGCACCAATTTCTAAAATGTAGTTGTCCTTGCCCGTGCCGGGGCACAGGATTCGCGTCAGATCCATACTTGTGGGCTAAGCCGCCATTTGCACTGGCGGCTTAGTCTATTGAGATTATGGAAGTAGCAGATTATGTCCCGAGAGCTGGTGGCGGTTGCACCGCGTCAGCTAATCTACCGAGAATATCAGGATGGTCCTGTTGCTGGTGAGCAAATCCGCATCCGCAGCGAGTTTTCGGCGGCTAAACATGGTACCGAACTGAGTACTTACCGGAGACCTGCGTCCAACTCCTGCAGGATGTTATTGATATTCTCCAGGCAAATACGGCTGGCACCCTCGGCATTCGCCGAGAATGTCGCTCCCCCGGGTCTGCTGAGAAGGTCGCTGTCCAGCTCGGCGTCCGGTCGCCAGTGAGTCTCCAGCGAGCAGGCACCCTCGTAGTCCATATCCAGCAGGGCCTCCATCTGGCCGCGCCAGTCAATTATCCCCTCACCTACCGCTACGCAGCGGGCCCCTTCGGGGCTGTTGGAGTCCTTTACTGCGTCTTTCATATGTACGTGAATAAGCCAGGGCTTCATGCGCTCCCAGGCCTCGGGAAAGGGCCGCTCCCCTTGCGGGGCAAAGACCTCATTGGCCGGGTCCCAGATGGCTCGCAGGCGCGGATGGTTGATATCCTCATAAAACCGTGCTGCCTCGCGGGCAGTGGCGATGTGAGTAGAATACTCGTTCTCCAGACCGATATAGACATCTTCCTGCTGACAGATGCGCAGCGGCTCCTCATAGGCATCCAAAAGCTGTTGCCAGACATCTTTGGCCGGAGCAGTCTTCCAGAAGGTAAAACCGCGGATGATCTGACAATCCCACATATGAGCCATCTGAGCAAAGCGGCGCAAGTATTCCAAGTGTGTCTGGTACTGGTCCTCGTTGCCCAAGTCACACTTGAAAAAAGGTGAGGCGATACAGCAGATCTCCATGCCAGCATCATCAGCAATATGCTTGATTATCTGGCAATCCTCATCGGTCAGTTCCTGGGGCGGCTTGTCCCAGACCGAACGGGGCTCCAAGGCCGTAACCCCATATTCTCCGGCGACCTGCACGACCCGCTCAAAATCCTGCGAAATCTCGTCAGTTATGACACTGAGCTTGAACATTGCCATCATCTCCCGATATGAAGTGACATTAGCGAATAAGAGCAATTCATCTATGTCCTATTGTCCGATACCTTAGAAATGTACCTTACCTATCTTCAGGCGGCTGTAGCGCTGTAGATCAGCCATCAATACTGCCGTGGCAATGGAGAGCATTTTGGCCTCGGGGGTGTCAGCACGTGAGGTCAGGACCACGGGCGCAGTTGCTCCCACCAGCACCCCGGCGGTACGGCCGCCACATAGGAAGCTGAACGTCTTGATCAAGATATTGCCGGCTTCAATGTTAGGGACCACTAAGATGTCGCACTGCCCGGCTACCTCACCAGGTATCCCCTTAATCCGGGCCGCCTCCACTGAGATAGCGTTATCCAGGGCAAAGGGACCGTCTACTGTACAGGCGGGGAATTGGCCTCGCAGGGCCATAGTAGAAAGGGCAGCGGCATCCATGGTAGCCGGCATGTTGGGGTTAACCAGTTCCACTGCTGCCAGCACACCCACCTTGGGTTGGGAATTGCCCAGTAGATGAGATAGGTAGACAGCATTCATTATGATATCTGCCTTGGTCACCAGGTCAGGGGCAATATTCATCGCTCCGTCAGTAACTAACAGCAACCTCTGTTGATGGAACACATGGCTCATTATCACCCCGGAACGCAGACCGCTCTCTTTGTCCAGTATGGCCCGGAGGAAATCATCAGTGTGAATATGACCCTTCATCAGCAGATCAGCTCGCCCCTCACGGACGGCCAGAGTAGCGGCACGGGCTGCTCGAAGGTCATCGGGCTCGTTGATTATCTCTATCTCACTCGAAGGTCATCGGGCTCGTTGATTATCTCTATCTCACTAAGGTCCAGCTCTATCTGATCAGCTATCCTTTCGATTTCGTCTCTATCCCCGGCCAGCAATGGTTGGGCAATGTCCTGGGCCTGGGCCTGCTTGACTGCTTCCAGCACACCGTGTTTGTGGGCAGCAGCTACGGCCACCCACTGGCGCGGCCGCTCGGCGACCGTCTCCAAAATCTTAGCAAAGGTGGTTATCATAATCTAACCTTCCTGGTTGGCCTTGGCAATCTGGCGGATATATCCGGCGACTGCCTCAATGGCCTCCGGGGGAGTGGAAGCTCCCCCCGTGACCCCGACCTGGGCGATGCCGCGGAACCATTCGGGCTCAATCTCCGCAGCGGTTTCAATATGATAGGTAGTAGTACCCATCTGCTGGCAAATCTCGGCCAGACGGCGGGTGTTAGCACTGTGGTAACCGCCCACTACTATCATCAAGTCTGCCTGGCGGGCCACGGCCACCGCGGCCTGCTGGCGCTGGGTAGTAGCCTCGCAAATGGTATTGGCCACCCGCAGCTCACCGGCTCGGGGTAACAGCTCGGCCACCAGGACCTGAAGATTGGTCAGGCGCTGGGTGGTCTGGCTGACTACCGCAACCTTATCACCCACGTCCAAAGTCTCCAAGTCATCAGGGGCAGAAACGATAGTTGCCTGCCCGCCGGTGTGAGCAACAATAGCCCGGGGTTCGGGATGATCAGGCTCCCCCAGCACCAGTACTTGGTAGCCTTCAGCGGCGAAGCCAGCCGCCTCTTGCTGGACTCGGGTCACAAACGGGCAGGTAGCATCAATTAGCTGAATCCCGCGAGCTTTTGCCTCCTGATAAGTCTCGGGGCCAGCCCCATGGGCGCGGATCATGGCTACTGCTCCGTCGGGCACTGCTGCTATATCTTCGGCGACTTGCAGACCAGCTTGAGCCATGCGCTGGACGACCTGGTGATTGTGAATCAGCGGCCCGACCGAGAATACGGTGCCATGCTGGGCGGTAGCCTCCTGGGCCAGTTGCAGGGCCCGGCGCACGCCGAAACAGAAGCCAGCTTCCTCAGCTATTATTACTTCCACTTTGTCTCCCTGTTGAAGACGGCTGCCAAAGGCAATTACCGGCGGGTTGCCGGCGAAAATTATGCAAAGTTGATCGGCTCGAGTCAGACGTGTATCGGGGCAGGGATGCCCCTCCTACAAGTTTCGCAACAGTCTCCTGCCCGGATGAAAGCCTGGGATTAGCGGGACTGGGGTTTACTTTTATGAGCGGCGGTTCGCAATGACATCAATTAGCCCTTGCCAGAAGTGCTGGTTACTCGGTAATTGCTGCGCCAGGTCTTTGGCCTGGGCAGCCAACTCTTCAGCATACTGGCGGGCCCCGCCCAGCCCCAGCAGAGCCGGATAGGTCTGCTTGGTGGCCGTCTGATCAGCACCCACCGGCTTACCCAACGCCGCTTGGTCGCCGCTGATGTCCAGAATGTCGTCGGTTACCTGGAACAGGAGACCCATCTGGGTGGCATAGTCGCTGATAAGGTGGATGTCCTGCTCATCAGCCGCTGATAAAATGGCCCCGGCCCGGGCCGCGGCCACGAATAGCTTGGCCGTCTTATTGAGATGAATATACTCCAGGAGATCGGCATTTGGCTCCCGAGCTTCTCCGTAGATATCAGCGGCCTCACCCCCAATCAACCCGGCGGCACCAGTATAGGCAGAGAATTCAGATATCACGCGCAGTACAGCTTGTGCATCTACTCCCGGCACCGCGGCCTGCCGAGTTAGGGCACCGTAGGCGGCAATTATCAAGCCATCGCCAGCCAACAGGGCAGTGGGCTCGTCAAAGGCCGTATGGCAGGAGGGTTGGCCGCGGCGCAGGGCACTGTTGTCAATGGCGGGCAAGTCATCGTGAATGAGGGTGCCAGTGTGTAATAGCTCAAAGCCGCAGGCCGTCGGGGTGACCTTCTCGGCGGGTAGCCCGAAGGTAGCGGCTGCCTGCATTACCACCAGGGGCCGCAGGCGTTTGCCACCTTGCAGGCTGTGGGTCATTGCCTCTATGAGGTGCGCCCCGGGCCCGTCAGGTGTCGGGAGGTAGTCAGGAAGCACTGTGTCTATGTGGTGGGCAGTTTCCCGCAGCAAGTTACCGATGCTGGTGTGCTCCGTGCTGTCCTGCTGATTACAGTTCATGGCAATATTGGCTAAGTTCTGGAGGTCAAGTGGTTGAGCTATTCAGACTCCCCGGAGGCCTCTTTCGTACCTATCATAACTCGCTGCGGAATAGGCTCCTGGATAATCTGGCCCCGCAACGGGGTCTCCCTAATCATCTTATCATTCTCGTAGACACACTGGAGGAATACCCTCTTCTTGCCGGGGACTGCCTCGCGGACCACCCGCTGCTCGCCTTGGGGCAAAGTAGGCGAATAAATCTTTTCCGGCTCAGC
The DNA here is from genome assembly GCA_029821215.1 of Candidatus Zipacnadia bacterium. GTDB lineage: Bacteria > Armatimonadota > Zipacnadia > Zipacnadales > Zipacnadaceae > JALGTV01. The sequence continues at coordinate 6,294 of JALGTV010000009.1, forward strand.
GTGGATCTCTTTGATATCGGTCTTTTCCTTAACCGTGACCACCGTTATCGGAGCGGCGGGCACCGCCACCTTCAGCTTCTCGCCCACATACAGAGTACGGCCCTTCAGACCGGGATTGAGTCGGTACAGTTCACCAACCGACATACCATGCTTATCAGCAATCTTGACGGGATAATCGCCGGTCTGGACTACATAGGTCTTGGCGCCCTTAGCCGTCTGGGAAAGTTGCTGGACGGCGGTTCCGATGTCGGTGAGTATCTGGTCAGCGGGCTTTTGTACGTCAGCTATCAACACTTCTTCACGGAACTTGGGAGCCGCCAGCAGCTTGTCTTCTTCGCTGATGTACTTGGCTTTTAGTGTGTCCAGAACCTTACTGGCCAGCTCCCGCGTAGCCATTATTACCACCTCGGTGCCATCAACTGTGATGGCCGCTGCACTGACCACCACTGTAAGTTTAGGACGCAGGAGCTTTATAGCCTCGGCAGCCGAGACTATGGGGTGGTCCTCCACCGGCCAGGCACCTACTTCCCACTGCTCGCTGAATCCCGCCTTGCCGGGCAGATCATTTTTGCCCGCCTTCAACAGTTGCTGGTAGACCTGGGTGGCCACCCCTTCGTTAGCTACCATGCATACTAACTCACCGTCCACGCGGATAGCTTGGGCAAACCGGCGGCGACGACTCAACAATAGGGAACTGAGGATGACAATAATGATTATGCAAAGTACTACCGCAGCCCGGTAGACCCGGATAGTAGCCTGCAGTCGTTCATACTGCCGGTCTCTGGAACTGTGATCTCTCACTGTCACCCTCCTTGTCTGCTATCCGCCTCACCGGGCGAGGAGTCAGTGCCACCAGTCAAAAGTCCCTATGACCCGGACAGATGAGCCTTACCCGTGGTGGGCAGCGTCTCCAGGAGCACCTCAGCCGCTTGTTGGATCTGCTGGTCGTGCCACTGTTCCCATTTTTGGCGACCGAACTCCTCATCCAACTCAGGCAGGGGGAACACGACATCGGGTTTAATCCCCCGCTTGCCGTCTGCGTATTCTTCACTCAGATCACGCTTGTTGGGGGTGAGGTAGACAGCGGTAGAAAGCACCAGCGCCGAATGGTCGGTCAGTTCCATAACGGTTTGCACCTTTGACTTGCCGAAGCTGTGCTGGCCGACTACCTGAGCGCGCCCGGTATCGTGTAGAGCGGCAGCGACAATTTCGGAAGCCGATGCACTGGCGCCATCTATCAGTACTACCATTGGCAGATCTTCGGATACGACCCGGCCGGGCATGGTACGATAAGGATGGGCGCCCCCATTGCGCTCCTGTACATAAACGACTATCTGGTTATCCAGGAAAAGGTCAGACACTGATATGGCCTGCTCCAGCAATCCGCCCCCATTCAAAGATAAGTCAAAGATCAGGCCGCTGACTTGTCGGTCTACCATCTCTTCCAGGGCTGCTCGCAGCTTGGTCTCGGCCTGCTTGTGGAATCCCCGCAGCCACACGTAACCTATGTTATCTTCCAGAATCCTGGTTTCAATAGTGGGGATATCCACAGCAGCGCGAACAATAGTCAGCTCCACCGGTTCGGTACTGTCCTCGTGCACCACGGTCAATTTGACTGGTGTATCCTTGGGGCCCCGGATGAGTTTGGCCACCTGGTCCACAGTCATACCCCGTACTGGCTTGTCATCTACCCTGACGAGAACATCTTCAGGCCGCAGATCCACCTCCGAGGCCGGGCCCTCGGGGATTACGGAAACTATCACCACTTCAAAGTGACCCTGCTCATCAATGCTGCGCTGCTCCAGCAAAGCGCCGATACCCTCAAATTTCCCTTGGGCTTCCTCCTGAAATTCCTCATATTCTTCCGGAGTCATAAAGCGGCTGTACGGGTCCTCCAGAGAGGCCAGCATACCACGGATAGCCCCATAGGTTAGCTTAGTATCATCCTCTATGGGATAGACGTAGTCATGCAGTATCCGGTCACGGACCTGCCAGAACGTCGCCAGAGGCCGCAGGTCGGTGGCGGCGGGGATATCCTCGGCTGTCTCTACCTCCATCACTCCTGGTATTATCTGGGCGACCTGGGCAGTAAGTCCGAGGAGAGAATGGTGGGAAGTGCTGTACATTATGCCGGCGCCAGCCGCAAATGACAGGACCATAAGTAATACGACAATGAGCGCCAACCAGATTCGGCGGGATGGGGTTTGCATGCTTAGTTAGACGACCTCCAATTCCTAAAATTTCAAAGGGTCTATAGGTTTACCATACTTACGCACACCAAAATGCAAATGAGGGCCAGTGGACCAGCCGGTGCTGCCTATGTAGCCAATTACCTGGCCGCGGCTGACGACGTGCCCGGTGCTGACCTTGGTGCGGGAGCAATGAGCATACATGGTCGAGATACCGCTGCCGTGGTCAATGATGACCGTCTTGCCATACACTCCGTACCAGCCGGAATGGACCACCAGGCCCTTATCGGCGGCCTTGATGGGCGAGCCGGTAGGCATCGCTATATCCACGCCGTCGTGGAAGCGGCGCGTATGGGTGATAGGATGGATCCGCCAGCCAAAGGGGCTGGTTATGCGATGGCCAGAGACTGGCCACTGCAGCCGGCCGCTCCACCCGCCGGCATAGCGCTGGCCACTTTCGCCCCGCTGTAACTGAGCCAACATCTGTTCAATCTGGCCGGAGGCGTGTTCCATAGCCGCCAGTTGCCTCTCGGCTTCCACCCGGTCGGTACGGGCCTGGTGGGCCAACTGCTCCGCCTCGGCCTTGCGGGCAGCCACATAGTCACGCTGCTTTCTAATCTTGGTCTCCAGCGCTGCTCGCTGGCGCTCCTGCTCCTCCAGTTGGGCCTTTTGCCGCTCGTAAGCTTGCTTTTCGGCCACCAGACTCATCAGCAGGTCCTCGTCGGCACCAGCGATTCGCCGGGTAAACTCGGCCCGGTTGACAAAGTCGTCAAACGAGGTGGCTCGCAGCACTACTTCCAGGTAGGTGGGCTGGCGGGACTTGTACAGGGCCAGAATCCGCCGCTGCATAGCAGTCTGGTGTTGTGCCAGTCGGGCCTTGCTCTGCTCCAGTTGTTGCTTGGTTTGGGCTAACTCTTTGCGGGTAGCCGTCAGTTGGCCCTGAATGTCATCCAGCGCCTCCTGGGCCTTCTCCAGTTCCTGCTGGGCTATAACCAGCCGGGTGGTGGCTTCCCGTTGCCGCTTCTTGATGTCCCGCAGGTCTTCCTTGACATTTTCTTCTTGTCCCAGCAGGCGGCGCAGCTTCTGTCTCAAGTCACTGGCACTTTGCCCCGCTGCTGGCTGAGGCAGCGTCGCGCATATTAATAGCCCCACCAACACAAATGCAGTGGTAGCGGCGATGAGTTTGCGATTCAGCGCTGTCATCTTTCCTCACTGAGCCAATCTGTATTGCCGTCCGGCCATCCTGAGTGCGATTTTAATCGCGGCGGGGACGCCGCTCCTACAGTTAGCAGATTTTGGCTGCCTTACACTGTCTGCAAGTACCGGCGCAAGCTGATAGCACTGCCCAGCGCCCCGAACAGTATACCACAGCCCAGGATAACAAGGGCGAAAAGTATCAGGATAGACGGGCTGTACAACAAGCTGAGAAACTCCAGATTTTGGTCAATATAGGCTTGAACATAGGTGTAACCGGGTAGCAGCACAGCGACGGCGACTAAGGCGCCCCCCAGCCCCTGCCATACTCCCTCTATCACAAAGGGAATGCCGATGAACCAGTTAGTCGCGCCGACCAGTTGCATTATCCGGATCTCCCGACGGCGGGCGTAGATTGTCAAGCGGATGGTAGTGCCGATTATTAGCAAGGTGGCGCCGGTCATTATCAAGCCTACCAGTAGCCCAGCAATCTTGGTGCCTTCGGCTAAGGTCAGCAGCTTCTCAGTTACCTGCTGGCCATATCTGACCTCTGCTACTCCCGGTATCTTCTCCGCCTGGGCTGCCACTGCCGGTATATCCTGAGGGTCGCCCGTTTTTACCCGAAAAGAGTTGGGCAGCGGGTTGCGGCCTAACAGCTCTGCCAACAGATCGGCAGCCACCTCCGGTTCTGACTGCGGCAGGTGTAAGCCAAGCCGCTGGGCTGTTTGCCTTAGTGCCTCATCCTTGCTGACAAAGCGAGTTTGCTTGGGATCAACGCGCAGATCAGCTAACAGTTCTGCTTGCACGTCTGCTGGGTCAGCCCCATCTTCCAAATCCACGGTAATGACGGCTGCCTTCGCCTCCAGAGCTGCCATGTGCTCCAAATTTGCTCCCGTTAGGACTATCGCCCCTAACACCATCAGTGCCACGGCGATATTGGTGATGGCAGCCAGACTGATTAGCCCGTTGCGAACTATACCCTCCCAGCTCTGCCGGAGGAGGAACTCGACGGTATTAAGGCGCATCGTACTTGCCCCCCTCCTTGACGTCCCGCACCACGACTCCCTGGACTAACTGAACCACGCGCTTGCCCATCCGGTCCACCATATCCTGGTCGTGAGTAGCCATAATCACCGTGGTGTCCCGTTCGCCAATGTCGTCCAGGAGTTGCACAATCTCCCAGGACATACCCGGGTCCAGATTACCCGTCGGTTCGTCAGCCAATAACACCGGCGGCATATTCACCAACGACCGGGCGATACAAACCCGCTGCTGCTCTCCGGCTGACAATTGGCCAGGATATGCCTCGGCCTTCGGGCTAAGCCCGACCAGCTCCAGGGCCAAGGGCACTTTATGGTGTTTCTCGCGCCGGGAGGCGCCCAGCACATCCAGAGCAAAGCCTACGTTTTCCCAGACAGTCTTATCGGGCAGCAAGCGGAAGTCCTGGAACACCACCCCGACCTTGCGCCGCAGGTATGGTACCCGACCAGGCGGGAGTTTGGCTACGTCCTGGCCGTCAACTATCACCTTGCCCTCAGTAGGGACAATGTCCCGATATAGTAACTTAAGCAGAGTGGATTTGCCGCTGCCCGATGCCCCGGTTATAAAGGCAAATTCTCCCCGGTCAATGTGCAGGTCTATGTCAGAAAGGGCGCGGGTACCATTAGGATACACCACGCTGACTTGCTGCAAATGTATCATACGGTCATCCTGGCTGCACAGAATACTGTCACGTAAGCGGCAATTGGTGCTGCCCAAGTCGAATTAGTAAGAGTTAGTATACCAGAAACACCCCACCTGAGCAAGCCAGCGTTAGTTGTGGCCAGCCTACCAACCGCGTATTACAAGGATTGTGAGCCGCCTACCGTGAAATATAACGGTAGTGTCAATCAAGGCCTGGCGGGGACTACGGCCCTCAGTAGAGACATTGACAGTCGGGGGATGGTGACCGCCGAGCGTAGACATTGCATTTATGCCTTCAGAATCCAGCGAAAAAATGGCCCAAATCGCCCTAATGTGGGCCGGGCAGTTGGGACCGGCCGGGTTTCGGCGGCTGATGAGCAATTTGGGCAGCGCAATGGCAGTGCTGCAGGCTCCTGCCGAGGAGCTATCCCGGCCCAGCCTGGGTCTGGAAGCCGACCAGGTAGAGGCCATCTGCGTGCTGAGCGAGTTGCTGCCCAGCATTGAAGAGGAGATAGAGGCCCTCGGCGAGCATAATGTGGCTGTGGTCTGTGACTTTGAGCCTGACTACCCCCAGATCCTGCAACGCATCGCCAACCCGCCGCCGGTATTGTGTATTGCTGGTCAGCTTCTGCCCATTGATGACCCCGCGGTTGCTATCGTCGGCACTCGCCGCCCGACAGAAGAAGGTTATCAGATGGCTTATGAGCTGGGCCGCGCTTTTGGCGAGGAGGGGGTGACGGTGGTTAGTGGCCTGGCCCAAGGCTGTGACACGGCTGCCCACACCGGAGCGTTGGCTGGCGGGGGACGTACAATTGCGGTGCTGGGGTCGGGAATAACCGTAATCCATCCCCGCCAGAATGTGGAGCTATCCAGCCAGATTGCCAAGCGGGGTGCCGTCATCTCGGAGGCGCCTCCCAGTGTCCATCCTACGGCGGCCCGCCTGATAGCCCGCAACCGACTGCAAAGTGGCCTGGCGCGGGGGGTAATCGTCGTTGAGTCTGCCCAGCAGGGCGGAGCGATGCAGACAGCTAAGAATGCGCGCCGCCAGAACCGAGAACTATATGCCGTCTACTGGACGGAGGGCCACGAGCAGCGCGCTGGCAATAGCCGGTTACTGGGCGAAGGTGCCCAGCTAATTACCGGACCTGACCAAGTACCAGCAGTGAGCAAAGCCCTGCACCTCCACAAGCAGGAAATGGAGCGCCAACAGGCCAGCGCGACTACCCAGCAGCGGCTGTTTTCGGAAGAGTGATTCTACCGGGATGAGGGGCGTCAGGGAGGCAGGGAGCAGGGAAAGGCAGATAACTATCTCTCGCGTAGCGCAGGCCTTCAGTTACCTCTTTGTCGGTTTGGGCGCTAAGCATAGTAATTGCGTATCCAGTCATTGTCCTTTCCTGCCTTGGAGCCAGTTTGCCCGGATAAGCTTACATTTTGGTTATTTCGTAGCTGCCAGGCAATTTTCTCTTCGCATTGCGCGGCGGACACCGTCAACGAGCATTGACAACAAGCAAGGGGGGGCACTATAATAGTAGCCGTAAAGGAACGGTGATAGGCGAAGGAGTTGACGGAGAGTAATCAAGCGATGTCGGGAGTGATGAACCATGGAGCAACATATCTTGTTGGTGGATGATTACGAGAGCTTTGTACGGGCTACTCAGATCTTTTTGGAGAAGAAAGGCTATCGGGTTACTCCCGCCTACAACGGGATAGAGGCCTTAGAAAAGGTGAGTCAGGATGCCCCCGACCTGATTATTTTAGACGTTATGATGCCCCAACTGGACGGTTGGGCAACCCTGGAGTCGTTGCAGGGCAACCCTGAGACAGCCACTATTCCCGTGCTGATGCTGACCGCCCTTAAAAGGCGGGAAAACATGGAGCACAGTTTTGCGGCTGGCTGCACGTGGTTTTATCCTAAGCCCATCACTGATCTGGAAGATTTCGTCTTAGTTATTGACAATATTCTAACCACTACGGCAAATAACGACGAATCCTAACCTTTACTTAACTCTACTCTTGTTCTCCACTTAGCTGCGATTTGTTGCCTGTACCTGACACTGACGTATGATGGGAAGGGAAACCCGGAATTATGGCGCGCGGATTGTTAGTTAGTTACGCGGGCTATCCTTATACCCCCAGTAGTCTAACTCCTGATAACGGGCTGGCCAGTCTGGCCGGAGCATTGCTGACTGCTGGCCACCAAGTCAATATAATTGACTACGGCACTGTGGCTATGATGCGCCGCTTGTTCCCCCCGCAGCTTGCCCAGCAACTACGACCTTTAGCCGCCCAGCTTCTGGGCAGCGGACAGCCGCCTGACCCTGAAGTGCTGGCCCAATTGCAGCAGCTATCCGTCCAGCTTGAAGACCACCAGCGCCGGGAATTAGCGGTAATTGGTAACGAACTGGTGGCCGAAGTGCGTCGGCTTCAGCCGGACTTCGTCGGCTTCAAGTTATGGAATGGCGACGGATTTACCGGGACGGTGGCCTTGGCTAAGCGGCTGCACACTGAATTTCCCTCACTTCATATTTATGCTGGCGGTCCTCAGGCTTCGTGGTTTCGGGAGGTTATCTACTGGCGAACCAATATCTTTGAGGCCTTAGCCTACGGGGAAGGGGAACAGATTATCCGTGATTTGGCCGAGCATGCCACCGGCCAGCGTCAGCTAAGCAGTATTCCGGGCATCATCTGCCCGGACAACGGACAGGTTCACCAAGTGCCCCGCGCCGAGGGCCTGGACCTGGATCAGTTGCCCCCGCCGGTCTATGACGAAGAGATTTATCCTGCCATGGCCGGCGACCAGAAGATTAAGATAATTGTGCTGGATGATAGCCGGGGCTGTCCGTATAGTTGCGGCTTCTGCACTCATCCTCGGGAAAGTGGGCACCGCTTGCGCACGGCTTCGCCGGAGCGGCTGGTAGATATGATGGAGCACATTAAACAACAATATGGGGTCAGTGCATTTCGTTTCTCAGGCTCTTCCACCCCCGGGGACTTGATGCGCCAGGTAGCCGAGGAGGTCCTGGCCCGCGGCCTGGAGGTCCGCTATACCTGCTTTGGCCACTTTGCCAGTGCCGATCCGGATCACTTTGACCTAATGGCCCGCTCAGGGCTGTATGCTATCTTTTTTGGTATTGAATCCGGTTGCCCAGACATACTGGATAAAGCGGTGCGCAAAGGAATTGACCTGGCGACAGTCAAAGACACAGTAGCCGCAGCCAAACAGGCGGGGATATTCACGGTCACCAGTATGATCGTTCCCCTGCCATTTGACACGCCCCAGACAATCCAACAGAGCCTGGAGTTTGTCTGCGAGATTGAACCTGATGCCGTGCCCGTTCAGTTCCCCGGGCTGCTGCCGGGGACCCCGTGGATGGATGAGCCAGAAAAGTACGCATTTGAAGTAGATCGCCAGGAGGCGTTGCGGGTGGGCCTGGACTATAAGATAAAGCTGTTGTTCCCGCCAGCATATTGGGATCCGCTCCCGTATAAGATCAATGGAATGACCTTTCAGGAGTTCACCGCTTTGACTGCTGACTTTACCCGCCGGCTGGAGGAACGGGGTATATTAACCGGAGTGCCCGATGATAACGCTTTGATCGCCGCCTGTGCCGGCCTCTCACCCCGACAGTTGCGTGACCAGTCGCGTTTGTGGTGCCTGACGGGCGATGCGGAGTCCATGGCCCGGATGATCAGCCAAGCCAATCGGCAGATAATCCCGGGCGATGCACCGACTAAGTAACAGCTATCTGGGGGAGGAGGGCGATGCGGGCGCTCCTTTGATCTGATCGAGTAAGTCAGAGAGCTCAAACGGCTTCTTCATTACCGCATCCAGATAGGGGGAAGTGGCCAGCTCAGCCTCATCAGTAATGTAACCGCTCAGCAATATTACGCGGGTCTGGGGAGCCAGTTCCTTAATCTTTTTGGCCAGATCAGTCCCCATCAGTTCGGGCATACGCAAATCGGCAACGACTACTCCTGGTGCCCGGTTAGTATCCTCCAGATAGTGTTCAAATTCATGCAGCCCGGCCAGGCCATTGTTAGCGCTTTTGACCTGGTAGCCAGCAGTGGTTAGCAACGTATCCATCACTGTTAGCAGCCGGTCGTCATCATCCACTATCAGAATATCGGGGACGTCACTGCCGGTATCAGTTTCGGTCGCTTGGTCGCCACCCGTGGGCAACACTATCCGTACCGTGGTACCGATCCCCGGTTCACTGTCGAAGGTAATGGTGCCCTGGTGGCGGTCAATTACCTTGCGGGCAATGCTCAGCCCCAGGCCGGAGCCTGATTCAGCCTTGGTGGTAAAGAAGGGGTTGGTGATCTGCTCCACTACCTCTGGAGCCATGCCCACGCCAGTGTCGCTTATCTGGATAACGACATCGTCATTATCTACATAAGTGCGCAGGCGGATTTCTCCATCTGTTTCAATGGCTTGGCGGGCATTTATTACAATATTCATAAGGGCAGTACGCAGGGCGGCAGGATTGGCAGTGACCGGTGGAAGTTCCTGGACTTCCCAGATAATCTGGGGGGCCCTGTCGGCCGGGGAGTGGCCCATACTTAAGTTTACCGCCTCTTTGAGAATATCATTTACCGCCACTGACCGGGACGGGGCATAAGGATCGGACTTGCCGACACTCGAGATCCGCTCTACGGCCTGGGCGCTATCCTGGGCAGCCTGGACGATATTCTGAAGTGTTTCTGCGACCTGTTTCACCTCTACCTGTTCGGATTCCCGCAAAGTCAATAGCAGCATCTCAAGCTGTAGCAAGATGGCTGACAAAAAGTTGTCTACATCGTGGGCCACTTCTGCCGCCACCTCACCAATGCTTACCAGTTGGTCAACTCGGCTTAGCTGGCTTTCAATAGAGGTATGGGCAGCGGCCAGGCCCTGGTAGACAGTGCTTTGATCCACAGACGCTTCTTCCCGCAGCTCCCTTAACTGCTGGGACAATACCTTAGTGGCTTCCTGAAGCTGTCGGAGCAACACTCTTTCTCTGGTCCGCTGCTGGCGCTTTTGCAACGCCCGCTGGACCACCTCCAGAACGTCATCAACAGCGAAAGGCTTGATTAGATAATCAATAGCCCCATAGCGCAGCGCGTGTTGCGCCGACTCCAGGGCGGCATAAGCGGTGATCATGGCCACCTCAATGTCCGAATCGAATTCCTTTATCCGCCGCAGCACCTCAGTACCCTCCATCTGGGGCATCTTGATGTCCAAAAACACCAGGTCAGGACGCACTTGCTCAATCAGCTCCAGTCCTGCCAGGGCGCCGTCGGCCAGGGCTACCTGATAGTCGTCCTTCAGAATCATCCGCAGGGATTCCCGGGGACCGGTCTCATCATCAATGACAACAATCTTAGGCTGCACTATTTAGGTCACCTTCTCCGATGAGCGCACATTGTCCAGAGCGGTGGCCGGAAAGATTAGCTGAAATTGCAGGTGCTCATTGTGATATTTGACCACTATCTTTCCTCCTTGGTTATCAATAATCTGGCGGCTGACCGCCGGGCCCAGATCTCCGTCGGCGTCCTGGAGAGCATAGAAGGGATCGAATAGTTGTTCAGGCTCGACGTTATCGCCACCTCGCGTTAGTCGTTCCATGGTTACGGACACACCGCCCGATTCGCCCCCATTTTGGCTGACGCGCACATACACAGGGGCACCTTCTTGCCCCCGCAGGTACTGGAGTAGATATGCAATTGCTTGCTGAGTTGCCGCCGGGTCAGCCACCACTCGCGGCACCGGCTTGTCAATTTCCACATCCAGCACACCGGCTTCCGGCCCGTCAGAACTGGCCAGCTCCTCCACTGCCTGCTGCGTTATCGTTTCCAGGCGCACCAACTCAAAGTTCGGCTCGGGCTGTTCGGTCACTTGTACCAACTGGTTGATGAGCTTACCGAGTCTGTCTATCTGGGGAGTAACCGTATCTGCCCAGAAGGCGTCCAATTCTTCCCCGGTCTGCTGACGACCAGTAAGCTCGGCATACGTCTTGATGGCCTGCAAAGGAGTCCTGACTTCGTGGGCTATTCGCCCTATCAGTTGCTTGAGCATATTGAGCCGTTCGCGCCGCTGCCGCTCGGTAGCTAGGCTAATCTGGGCAGTTATGTCATCCAGAAGCATAACACTGCCCAGGGTAGCCCCGCTATCATCAATCAGTGGGGAAGTGCTGACGCGCAGGGTTATCTGGCTGCCGGGTATGTTGATCTCTTCGTCGGTTACTGCGTCGGCTGTAGATTTGAAGGCAGCATATAAGTAGTCACCCAGTGGCGCTGGCAGGCAGCGCAGGTCAGCTCCGACGACCTCCTCCGGAGACAGTTGCAGAATCTGGGCCGCATAGGGGTTACAGAGGGCAACGCGCTCATCAGGCCCCAGACTGATAACTCCGCTGCCCATGTCCTGCAAAATACGTTCCATGTACTGCTTAGCGCTGCGCAGTTGCCCCTGTAGTTCCAGGCTCTGCACCTGGACTGCCGCGTAGTTAGAAAGCAGAAAAGCCGTTTCCAGTTCGGCAGGGGAATATGACTCGCCAATGACCTTCTCACCCAGCATCAACAGTCCTCTCAGTTGACCCTCCACCATTAAGGGTACAGCGACCTGGGCATGGAAAATGTCCAATTCCTGGGCCAGGGCCAGGGCTGAATCGCTGTCTGACCAGCTTGCCAATTCGGTGCGGGTTAGGACGCGGAAGTTATGGTGATACCACATCGGCAGATTAGCCCGGGGTGACAGACGAGCTTGGGCGATGAGCACTGCAGGCAGGCCGCGCGCGGTGTAGACACTAAAATACTCGCTCTCAGCCGACCGCCACAACAGACAGTAACTGGCGCAGTGGACTATTTCCACCACTGTCTCCACATAGGTACGCAACAGGCGGTCAGTATCAAAATCGCTAGCCAGTCCCGCCAACCAGCGCTGCAATATTTGCCCTTCGGGACTGGATCGCTCCCGGCCCTCGGGACCAGCCGATGGACCAGCGGCTGAACCTGACCGCTCAGCGACGCGGGCTACCAAATTCGCCTTTTCCAGTGCCGCTGTGAGTACTTCGTCAACTTCAACTGCACTAACAGTAGGC
>JALGTV010000216.1 GCA_029821215.1 Candidatus Zipacnadia bacterium
CAAGCACTGCTGATTCTGCAAGTATTCGTAGAGAGCCCGCTATGGTGGGATGAACAGAATCCCAGCCAGGTTATCCGGGTGCCATCAGGTCAGGTAGTTGCCGAGCGCAAGTCTACTCACGCTTCTTGGACCTCCCGAGCATGGCAGCAGCAGGCCGGTCAGGCCCTGGGGACACTGGTCCAGTACCTGGAAGTTAGTCCCTTGGCCGACCACATTGTCGGTTATCAGTTAATGGCTGGCGAGCAGGGCCGATGGGCTATCTGGGGCAACACCCAGGGAACGCTTGATGCCAGTCTCACTGCGCAAGTCGCGTTCCGCCAATGGCTTAGGGACAAATACACAGGCTTGCCGGTACTCAGGTCAGCCTGGGGGCAGCCCCGTCAGCCACTGCTGGATTCCCCCGGGGTCAAGCAGGGCCACATTATCACCCAATCAGCCGCCCAACTATTCGCCACTACTGAACCAGCCCTATATGACCCGGCTGCCCAGCAGCCCCTGATTGATTACCAGCAGTTCCTGTCCGCCCAGGTAGCCGAAACTTTACTGAATTTCGCTTCAGCAGTCAAAGAGGCAACCAACGGGCGTAAGTTATGTGGGGTGGCTTACGGCCATCTGCTGGATCAGTGGCCGGGACAGGGCAGTGTCCAGCTTGCCGGCCATCTGGGTCTGGGCCAGGTACTGGCAGCCGAGCAGGTGGATTTCGTGGTCGGTCCGACCTCATCCCCGGTCTTCCCGGCTACGGCAGCCAGCTCAATTCTGGCTCATGACAAGCTGTATCTGGCTCACAGCAGCGAGGCTAATGGTGAGCAGCCACCGACGGTGTGGCGAGCCTCGGACCAGCAGGCTGATGCCGGCAATGAACTGGTGGTGAACCGGATAGCGGTGGTAGTTGATGAGAATAGTGCTACCTATCTGAAACCTGCCTCGGAATTGAGTCGGATGATCCTAACTGACCAAGCACAGCAAGTCCAACAAACGGGCGGCCGGGTTGATGTTTGGCTGTTGGAGGATCTGTTAGCCGGGTTAATGCCTGATTATCCGGTCTACGTGTTTGCTGATGCGTTTGCCCTGACAGCAGCTCAGCGTCAAGCGCTGCCCGAGCAGCTATCGGCGCCGACGGCTACTGTTATCTGGTTATACGCGGCGGGAGCTATTGAGAATACTATCAGTGGGGCGACAATGTGGGACCTGATGGGTATTAAGCCGACAGTGGTGACCAAAGCCGGGCCGCTGCGGGTAGTGATTCCTCCGGGTGAGCCGGAGGTTAATCCTTTGGGGACTTCGGCGATAGAGTATGGCTTGACAGGAGCCGTCTCGCCGCGCTTCGCAATCGTGGGCAACGAAGCGCAATCTCTGGGCAAACTAAAAGGAAGCTCCCGGTCGGGCCTATCCACAGTTGATCACCAAGGCAGCCGATGGATATACTCGGTGGCGCCTGGCCTGCCGACCGCGGTGCTGACCGCGTTAATCAGAGACACCGAAGCAATGAGGCAGCCAGCTTTAGAGGCGTCAGTGGGTTCGGAAGAGTAATTTTGGGCTCTTCTGACAGGTGCCGCAGCACCGGTGCGGAAACGAATTGCTGACTGTGCAGGCCTAATACAGGAGCCTGATAATGGTCGGCCAGTTACTGATATGCGTACGAGGTGCAGTTGCTACTGGCCCCCAAGGAACAGATGGGTGATATTGTCAGTGCCTGTACCCAGGAAGCCCGGCGATTTGTTCAACTACCATTACCTTACGAACGAGGCGAGGCCGGTCACTACCCATTTTCAGCCGCTCGTATCAACAAGACCGGGACATCGGCATACCGCAGGACCCGGTCGGCGATACTACCGTAGACCCATCGGCCCAGGCCGGAGCGGCCATGGGTAGACATAACGATTAGGTCAGATTCGGTTTCCTCACAATATCGCAGTATCTCCTCGGCAATATCGCCCTGGCGCACAGTGGCCGTGCAGGTCAGTCCCTCCCCCTCTATGCGGCTGCAGATGCCGTCCAGATACTCTCCGGCTGCCTCTACCTCCGCCTCCCAGTCAAAGGCGGCACCGGCCTCCCGCATTGCGTCTTGGTTGACCACTGGCACCACGCAGAGCAGATGGAGCGGGGCATCCATCGCCTGAGCCACCGCCACCGCGTGGGGCAGGGCTTTTTCCGCTAATTCTGATTGGTCCAGAGTTACCAAAATCCGCTTGTACATGATTTTCCCTCCGTTAGCCAGTTGATATTCACCGCGGCATTGTGCTTGTGCGCCTGGTCATTTTTGACCGGCGGGCAGCCTGTACTTCTGAATGAACTATTGTAGGAGGGCCGTCCCCGGCCCGATTTGAGTCGCGGCGAGGACGCCGCTCCTACGGTCGTCATGCTCTCGCCGTTTCCTGTTGTTATGCTTGCCGCTGTACCTGGTGTTATGCCTGCCGTTCAATCCACATCCAGCGGCAGATTCTCCTGTCCGGCTGGCGGTTCGGGGGCCGGTCTATCAATGCCCAGGTGGTCATAGGCTCGCTGGGTAGCCTGCCGGCCCCGCGAGGTGCGAATGACAAAGCCGATCTTCAGCAGATATGGCTCTACCATATCCTCCAAGGTATCGGTCTCCTCAGCCAGGGTCGCGGCCAGGGCACTTAAGCCTACTGGCCCACCCCCATAATAATCAATAATGGTGTGGAGGTATTTGCGGTCTAAATTATCTAAACCTTCCTCGTCCACCCCCATAGCGCTGAGGGCCTCATTGGCCATCCGTGCGGTGATGACGCCTTCGCCTACTATTTGAGCATAATCGCGCACCCGCCGCAGGAGGCGATTGACTATCCGCGGCGTTCCCCGCGCCCGTCGGGCCAGCTCCTGCGCCCCTCCCGACTCCAGTTCAACCATAAAAGTCCAAATGATGAAATATACCGAACCGCTCCCGCAGCGCCGCGGTGAGCATTCCCGCCCGCGTGGTCGCTCCCACCAACGTGAACGGCTTTACGTCCAGCGAAATGGTTTTAGCATACGGGCCCCTGTCTATCACAATATCAATGCGGAAATCCTCCATCCCCGGATACAGATACTCCTCCACCACCCGGGGCAGCCGATGCACTTCATCAATGAACAGCACATCGCCCCGGTCCAGGTTGGTCAGTATCCCCACTAAGTCGCCGGCCCGCTCTAAGGCCGGCCCCGAGGCCCGATATAAGTTGCAGCCCATCTCGTTAGCGATGATGTAGGCCAGGGTAGTCTTGCCCAACCCGGGCGGGCCATCAAACAGGATATGCTCCAGCACATCTCCGCGCTGCTTGGCGGCGGCAATGGAGATGCGGAGCTGCTTGATTAGCTCCTCCTGGCCGACATCATATTCATCCAGGCTCTGGGGCCGCAGCGAAGGGATCTCTTCTTCTAACTCCTCCTGCTGGGCCTTACCACTAACTATTCGGCGTCGCTTACCTTCGTCAGGCATAGTTTTCCTCAATAATTTTTTGCAGCGTGAGCAGTGTTGTGCCTCTCCGCCGGAACCTCATCCTGCAATGCGTGCAATGTGTGGTGCCAGTGCTCTTTCCAGGCATATCATAGCATCAATCATCCTGTCTTGAATCCTCGGCCAGCGCTCTTCATCTCGATAACCGCCTCCGGGGATGTTGTACTTGATCCTTGAGGCCCTTCTGTTGTCTAGGCGCTGCCAATCCAGTGTGTTCCCGAATGCCTCCTCAATCTTCGCCCGATGCGCAAGTAGTTGATCAAAGATCCCTTTGTTGTCTTCTTCGGACCCCGGGCCCTGGTCAATGTACAACTCTACATTGACGTCATTCTTGCGAATGACATAACTGTATATCAGACCGCTCTTCCCGGCCCCTGTGGCAACCCAAGACTCTTTTGAAGGAGAAATACCTGCGTGCAACTGGGTCCTTGCCTTCGCCTTTTGGAGCAGTTGCGTAAAGAACCTGTGTCGCAATACGTACCTCTCGGCAAGTTCCTTCTTCTTTTGCCCTGCCTCCTTGCCTTCTGCGCTTGGCCCCACAATCAGCGTAAACAGAGCAGCGGGCGGCGACTCCCCTATCTGCACCGCTTCTACTTTCATCAAATAGAATGACTCGGCTGCGGATTCGTTAAGCCAGCTGACCGCGCGTACATGTTCCGGACGAGGATCGGCCACTATCCAGATCGCAGTCTTGGCCTCGACAGCAGTGAGGTAAGTAATCAACTTACCAAGGTGGTCATGGTCGCTTTTTTCAAGCTGGTTCTCGATCACCACGGCAGTGCCACTTTCGTCTTCCGCGACGAGGTCCACGTTGAAAGACCCAGCGCTTTGCTCTTTCTCGGCATTCGCAATGGTAATATCAAGCACCTCATTCAGTACATCCAGGTTGTCACCGAGCCAGCTTGAGAAGTCTGTTGCTTCTTTCTCCCACACTTCACGGAGCGCGACGCGTCGGAGCCTCCCAATCATGACTGCTCATCCTTTCTGCAAAGCAGGCAACTGCTCAATAGTCCAGACTAAGTTGCTTAATTGGTCGGGGCAGGGGTGCCCCTCCCACAATAAGATTGAAAATCCCAATCGCGGCAAGGATGCCGCTCCTACGACAAGGGTCCCACAGGCTGGAAGCCTGTGCCACCGAAAGTTTTTGCCGGCTTGTCCGCCGAAGCTGTTTTTGACAGCAAAGGCGGAAGAGGTGCAAGGAAGCCGCCTCCGCCAAGGCTAAGCGACGGCCAAGCCGTCTTCCCTCAAAAAGCGGGTTCCCCGCAAGCCGTTACCTTTCCTGTTCGGCGGACAGGCGAGACGCCTGTCCTACCGACTTCTAGCGACAGGCGGGACGCCTGTCCTACCGATAAATTGTTATGTAACCAGTTAGCGTTGCCTAAAGACCTCGCGGATGAGTTCGTCGGCGGAATCAAGGTCGGGATGGGCTTCGGTCACCTGGCGCAGGCGGCGCAGGGCGTCGTTGCGGGCAAGACCCAGTTGCATCAGCACCTCCAGCGCATCAGCTTCCAGGTCGCTGCGCGGGCCGGTAACGGAACCTTCTACTTCGGGAAGCTCGGCGGCGTCCACAAACTGGCCTAACTTGCCCTGGAGGGCAGCTATCAGGGCGCGGGCGGTCTGCTTGCCGACTCCGGGTAGCTCTTCCAGCAGAGTATTGTCTTGGAGTTCAACGGCATGGGCAATGCGGCCTACGGGCAGGATAAAGGCCCGCAGGGCGCTCAGCGGCCCCATACGGGGCACCTCCAGCAGCCGCTCAAAGAACTGCCGCTGCAGTTCGGTCTCAAAGCCAAGCAGATAGGGCGTAATGCGGTTGCCATCACTCTGCATATAGTAGTAGGTGAACAGTTCCACGTGGTTGCCGATGCCGCGCTCACTGATCCGGTCGCGGACGGGCTGGGGCACAAATACCTCGTAGACCAAACCGTTCACATCCACCAGCGCCGATTCGGGACGGATGGCTATCAATTCTCCCCGGATGCGGCGGATCATGGATACACCACTGCTCCCCTTAGTTTGTCGGTAGGACAGGCCTCTGGCCTGTCCGGCTCGTGCTTGGTCGGGCGAGACGCCCGACCTACCGTCTGAGGCAGGATGGTTAGGTATCATTGGCTCCTCTCCCTTCGCGGGCCAGAGCCGCTTCAATGGCTGCCGGTAGCTTGCGGGGGCCGCCCAGAACGCGCAGCGGATGAGCATGGCAGATAGCCAGGGCCAGAGCGTCGGTGACATCAGCAGGTGTAGGCGGTTCAGAGAGCCCCAGCGTCTGGCAGACCATAGCGGCTACCTGGCGCTTGCTGGCCCGGCCATTGCCTACCAGGGCCTTCTTGACCTGGGAGGCAGTGTAGGCGCGAATGGGAACCGCCTGCTGGGTAGGCGCGAATGGGAACCGCCTGCTGGGCCCCAGCCAGATAAATGACGCCGCGGGCATGGCCCATCATTATGGCAGTGCGCGGGTGGCTATACTTAGCATAGAGCTTCTCCACCACCGCTACGTCCGGCTCAAACTCAGCCATGACCTCGCAGATGCCCGCAAAGATAGTACTCAGACGGTGCTGAAGGAGCTGGTCGGCATCGGTGGGCACTACCCCACCCTCAATCAGGCGGTACTGTTGATCCTCCAGCCGGTCAATCAGCCCGTAGCCGGTACATTGAAGGCCCGGGTCTATGCCCATAATGCGCATATCTACCACCACCGGCATTATACCACCGCACCGTTGAGACTGTAAAGGACGCGGGAACAACCACCTCGTTATTGCTCAGTATCCTGACAGCCCCACCACGCAGTCTGAGGCGGAGCTACTGGGGGTCATTAAACATACTGGCCGCATAGTTCATAGACAATAGTCCGCCGGCGCGCTATAATTAGCACGAACTGATTGGGTGGGGTTGGCGTCTAATTACTGACAATAGCCCAGTGACCGGCGATGGGCAAATCAGTGACTGCTAAGCGTCCGAGCGAGGTGATACTAATGGGCTTGCATACCAGGTCTGCGGTGAGGGCAAGTATCCTGATTGGGGTGGCGCTGTTGCTTCCCTTGGTTGTCCTGCTTATTGCTGGCTGTGATGAGGACGACGTTGAGCGGCAACTGGGCCGAATGACAGCGGCCTCGGTAGAGGGTACTTACGGGGTCAACCGCGATCCGCTCATTTCTGACTGGATTGACGACGTGGGCCAGACTATGGTTAGCTTCTCTACCCGTCAGCAGATTCCCTATACCTTCAAGGTCCTGCGCAGTGACATAGTCAATGCTTTTGCTGGCCCTTGGGGCCATATCTATGTCACCGAGGGCTTACTGGATTTTGCCGAGACCGAGGACGAGATCTGGTGTGTGGTAGGGCACGAGATTGGCCATGTGGAACACCGCGATATAATAAAGTCGCTGAAACAAAGCATCCTGTTTAACATCGGCGGTAGTCTGATAGGGAACGAAAGCGAGACCTTAGGTAGCGTTGCTGGGATAGGCCTGGGCCTGCTCAGCCTGCGGTACAGTCGCAAGGATGAGTATGCTGCTGATGATGAGGGACGGATACTCTCCTATCAAGCCGGTTATGATCCTCACGGGGAGATACGGTTTTTTGAGCGTCTGCAGAAGGAGAAACAGCGCGGATCACCATGCTATATCCAAGTGCTGCTTAGCACTCACCCGCCCACTTACCGCCGTATTGGACGGCAAAACAAGCAACCAGAGTTAGACGCTGAAAACACTGCCGCGCTGCTGCACATTGGCCGAGGATATATGCGTCGAGCCCATTATACCCAGGCCATAGAGTATCTTACCGAGGCTCTGGACCTGGAACCGGGCTCGGTTCATGTCCACACTGCTATGGCCGATGCCCTGGCGGCCCGCGGCCAGTATGAGTTGGCTGCTCAACACTATCAAATGGCACTAAACCAGCAACAGGGTGATCGGTATGTAAGCCAGAGGTTAGCTCAGGCTCAGAATACATCCCCTCTGACACTGGCTGCCCTGACCCCCGCCGAAAGTACCCAGGCCCAACAGGAGCAGGATGCCGCGCGACTACTGGCTCTACGCGCGAGCACCGCCGCTATCCAGGCCGAACTGTTTGCTAAACAGGTTGATACCCGCATTGCTGGGGCGGTGCGCAGCAACCAGCAGACTACCACTAAGTTGCTGGGCCTGACCGAGGAGGACTGGGATCTGGATGACGTGGCTCAGGACGCAGTGCTGGATGCTAATGCAGCAATCGCGAAGGCTGCCGACAGCGTATATGGGCTGGAACAAGTAAAGAGCCTAATCAATGAGACCGCCCCGGGACTGAAGCAAGCTGGAGCAGAGGCGGTAAGTTGTCTAAGAAAGATGGCCGCCGGTGAGGGTTATACCGGGCAGGTGGCCATAGTTCAGCGCAG
>JALGTV010000217.1 GCA_029821215.1 Candidatus Zipacnadia bacterium
CCCCGGCCGATGCGCAAGACCGGTGAGCTGCCGGCTGTGCTGCGGCGCGCGCCGCTGGTAATAGCGGCACTATTGACCACTGTGCCGGCTGCTGCCCAATCTCCTGGTCAGCCACTCCTGGAAATCGGAGGCAGCGGTGAGGCCGGCTATCTGCGGTTGCTGCTGTTATTTGCGGCCCTGACAATCGCTCCCGCCCTGCTAGCAGTAGTTACCTCCTTTGCCCGCATCATCATAATACTGTACTTCCTGCGCGCTGGCCTGGGTGCCGGCGAGATACCTCCTAATGTGGTCCTCATTGGATTGGCGATATTCCTGGCCATTTTTTCTATGCTCTCACCACTGACTCAAATATATGCCGAATCAGTCACTCCTCTGCTGGCCGGCAATATTGACCTATCCACCGCCGCCCACGCCAGTTTTTGCTGCGCCAGACTCGTACTGATGATCTGCAGATGTTCCGCGATCTGGCCGAGGTACCCCCATCAGTTACCGACCAGCAAGTGCCCATGACTGTATTGATTCCCAGTTTTATCCTTAGCGAGTTGCGCGCCGCTTTTATGATCGGCTTTATTGTCTTTTTGCCCTTCGTGATAATTGACTTGGTAGTGGCTAGCACTCTAACCTCAGTGGGGCTGATTACCCTGCCCACACCAGTCATCGCCCTGCCTTTCAAGCTATTGCTCTTCGTAATGGTGGACGGCTGGAGGCTCCTCACCGAGTCCTTGCTGGCCACTTTCCAGTAGGTACCCTAATGACATCGGCTACCGCCCTTGAACTTATCCAACGTATGCTTCTGCTCACCCTATACACGGCCCTGCCGCCTCTGGCCGCTGCCTTTGTTGCTGCTTTGGCTGCCGGCTACATTCAGACCCGCACCGGCGGTGATGCCACCATCTCTACTGTTCCCAAGTTACTGGCTGCCGGTGGCGCTTTGCTGATATTTGGAGCCTGGATGGCCCAACTGACCAGTGACTTTTGGATAGAGCTGTGGCAGGCCCTGCCGCAGATTATTAGATAATTGCCTGAGGTGACCCGTGGCCCCCACCTGGCTGGCTGCAGTACCTGGGTTCGCTCTGATTTTCGCCCGCTGCGCGGGGGCGCTACTGCTGCTGCCGCCGTGGAATTGGCGAACCGTCCCTCTCATCGTGCGGCTGGGACTGGCCAGCGCAGTAGCCGTCGCCCTCGCCCCTCTGTTGGCTCCCACTATTACGCCTCCGGAGCAAATGTGGCCCCTGGTCGCCTGCATAATAACAGAACTTATCGTCGGGTTGGCCATTGGCCTGGTGGGAATACTCATCTTCTGGGGATTACTCATCGCCGGGCAGTTGCTTGAAATCTACATCAGCGGGGGCAGTGCTATGCGGACAACCACCCAGCCCATCGGCCCCCTCACCCACCTCTATTATCTGCTCGGCCTGGTTATCTTCATCGGCATTGGTGGGCATCGCTGGCTTCTCCAGCAGCTTTATGCCAGTTTCTCAGTCCTACCCGCCGGCACCACATTATCCGCCGCGATATTAACTACCAGCATCACCACCGCCGCCGGGCAGATGTTCCTTATCGGCCTGGTGATTGCCGCACCAGCCATAACTGCCTTATTTCTGGCGGATGTGGCCCTGGCCACCGTAGCCCGCTCTGTTCCGCAAATCCCCTGGGATTGCGCCGTACCCGCCCTCCGCTGGCCCGCTGCCATCATCGCCTTATTGGTGACCGCCCCTCTGCTATCTGATTTTGTCGGCTGGCAGTTCCAGACCATCCAGACCAGCTTCCAGACTTTGCTGGGAGGCTCATAAATGGCTGACGAACTCCGCCAGTATCGGCCTACTGCTCGCCGCCTGCGTAAGCTCCGCCAGGCGGGCATATTTCCCTCCAGCCAGGTGCTCACTTCGGCCTGTATCTTGCTGATAGCGTTATTAGCAGTAGCTCTTGCCGGGTCAACGTTGCTTGATTTACTGACCAACCTGGTGCGCAAGACCCTCAGCCAAACACATCTGCTTATTCCTCTACAAAATGGGGGCGATTTACCTCTGATGCCTTTGTTTCTGATCGCCGGGGGCCTCCTGCTTGTCATTTGGATAGTAGCGATACTGATCGCTGGCCTCCAACGCGGCTTCAGCGGGCCAACGCCGCGATTGCTGCCCTGGGACCAGCAAGTTTCTATCGGCCCCCGGCCCCATTCTGTTGACCTGGCCTGGGAGCTAATTGTATCGGCAGCTATCCTCGGGGGCGCCGCCTTCATAATCCTGGGCAACCTGGATTCCCTGGTTGCATTGCCCCCCACCGAGCCAGCCCAACTGATAAGTTGGCTGCGGCCCATTTTTCTGAGTTTCGCCTGGCGCTTTGCCTTGCTACTGCTGGGCCTGGGCCTATGCGATTTTCTCTATCAGCACGCTATATTCGCCCAATCAGCCGCCATGACCCGGCAGGAGTTAGAGGAGGAAATACGGGAGACCGAAGGCCCCTGGCTGGCCCGCTGGTGGCAGCGACGGCGCCTGCTGCGTCGTTGAAGGCCCACCCTTGCCAGCCCCGCCCAGATGTGTTACAATATAGGTGCCAGTCGGAGAGGTGGCCGAGCGGCTGAAGGCGGTCGCCTGCTAAGCGACTATGGGGGTATAAGCTTCCATCGAGGGTTCGAATCCCTCCCTCTCCGCCAGTTGACGACAGATAACGACAATGTAACGGCAGCTCAACGGCAGAAAACGGTAGTTGAACGACAGTTTAACAACAGCACAACAACAGACAACAACAGATAACGGCACAAGACAACAACCAATAGCCCAAACAAGGCACAGGGGCGCGCGGGCGGTGGTAGTGTCTACTGTCCACTATCCGTGTGGTGCGCCCGTAGCTCAGCGGATAGAGCACTGGCCTCCGGAGCCAGGGGTCGGGCGTTCGAATCGCCCCGGGCGCGCCACTTTACGCCAGATAACGGCAGTTTGACGACAGTTGAACAGCAGTTTAACGACAGAAAACGGCGGTTGAACGACAGTTTAACAACAGCACAACGACAGCGCTTGCTCATAGCTTGTGTGCGCGCCCGTAGCTCAGCGGATAGAGCACTGGCCTGCGGAGCCAGGGGTCGGGCGTTCAAGTCGCCCCGGGCGCGCCAG
>JALGTV010000218.1 GCA_029821215.1 Candidatus Zipacnadia bacterium
GAGTCGAATACTGCGGAGGTTCTACTGCGTGTAATTACCTTGGCACAAGCAAGTACGGATTCGGCTGCGTGACCGGGCGGCTTCGCGGCCGAACTGGGGATATCGTCGCCTGGGGCCGCTGCTTTGGGACCGCCTCGGCGCAGCACCCGGCTAACCGACCGCCTTGTGACCCTCAGATCAGACCACAAGGCCCTGCTCAGGCCTCACTGCTCCCCGAGGGGCGATTTTGACCCGCATTTCACCCCCCAACCGTGTTGATCGCCTACTACCAGCCCATCTGGCTCTCCCCTGCTCATTACCGACCCCCAACAGCGCCCAACAACCCCGCCCCACACCATCTTCAACTGCTTTATGAATTAAGCGGGCTAAGTAACCGAAAAGGAGGGGTTTACAATGTGCTTTGAATTCTTTGATGCGAACGCCTGCATCGGCACAGTGCCGAACCACGACCCCCGGCATTTTTACACCGCTGAGGGGCTGCTGCGCGAGATGGACCTGTTCGGCGTGGCGGAGGCGGTGGTATGGCATGCCTGGGGCATGGGCAACACCGATCTAATGAAGCAGTTGGCTGGCAAGGGCGGCTTTTTTAGTTATTGCTTCAGTTGGAATTGACTGGTTGTTCATAGCGATCTCTTGCGGTTTGTCTGCCATCTGTCCAATCAGGAGACTCAACTGCAAATCAATGTGTACCGGCGTGAGCAGCTACAGAGCAGCCGCGTGGCGGTCAGCGTCGGGGTCACCAGCCGCGCAAATGGTACCGGTATCCTGATCTACGTAGATCATGACAGGGCTGGCAATGGGCTCAGCAGTGCAGGATAGATTATGGCCACGGCTTTCCAGCTCAGTTCGCACGCTGTTGCCAATGCCGCAATTGACCCGCAAACTCCCGGGCGACATGAAGGCACGAGTGCGATCCGGATCAGAATTAAATGAGTTTTCCATATGCTCGGTACTAAAGCGGGGCTGGGTGAGGGCCTGCTCAGGCATCATCCCGAACTCGATATGGTTAAGAAGTACGTTGAGAGTGGTCTGATCCTGTAGGTCGCCGCCCGCCACACTGATGGCGACAACTGGCTTGCCGTCTTTCGTGACCAGCGTGGGTGTGAGCGTGATGCGGGGGCGCTTGCCTGGCTGGATGCGGTTCGGGTGTCCGGTTGTGGTATTTAGGCTTCTGAGTCGGTTACCCTGGCTCACCCCGGTCCTCGGGTCAGGCTGATTTCCGATAAGATTGCAACTGGGCGTGGCTGCCACCACATTGCCCCAACGGTCAGCCGCTACACAGGTAGTGGTGTCGGAAATAGGAGTCCTGACTGGATTTGCCCCGCACTCAGGCCTATCTCCAAGTGCCTTCATATGATAGGGGTCACCGGGACGCTGCACAATGGAGGCCTGAGTCATATCAATCAGGCCGCGGCGGATGTCGCTGTACTGGTCGGATAAAAGCTGAGCCAGTGGCACATCCACAAAAACAGGGTCACCGTAGTAGGTATCGCGGTCGGCGTAGGCCAGCTTCATCGCCTCAGTAAGCAGGTGGATATAGTCCGCCGACAGGTGCCCCATCTGCGATAAACTATAACCCTCCAGCAGTCGCAGACTTTGACAAAGTACTGGCCCTTGCGTCCAGGTGTTGCACTTATGCACAACATAGCCCCGGTAGTCAACTGAGACTGGGTCTTCAATAGTGGTGTGGTGGTGCTGCAGGTCGCGGTGGCGCAAAAAACAACCCACTTCCCGGTACCAGGCGACCAGGTCGTCAGCGATGTCGCCCTTGTAAAAGCGGTCCCTTGCCGCCTGCAGTTTTTGCTCTCTGGTGCCGCTCGTCCGCTGTTCCCGCTCAACCAGCTTCCGCAACGTTACGGCCAGTTTCGGATACCACCAACTGCCGCCGGCGTCGAGCAAGGCCAGTGTCGGCGCCACCACCTCTTCAAAACTCTTGGTCCCATACAGTTCCAGTGCGGTTAAGCATAGGTGTACAGCGCCAGGCACGGGCATAGCTTTAGGTCCGCCCTCATCTGGGATTCGATTGGCGTAGTACCACTCCATGGCAGCCGCATCCAGCGGCGCGCGCCCCACACCGCACAGGACTTTCACTTCCTTGTGAGCGACGTCGTAGATGATGAGTGGGATCTCACCGCCAATGGCAAACGAGCCGTAGTCTGTTACCGCCAGAGCAAACAAGGTAGCAGTCGCGGCATCGGCTGCGTTGCCTCCTTGCTCAAGTAGCTGGATGCCGGCCGCCACTGCCTGGCTCCCGCCCGCCGCAACCGCGCCTCCCTCGCCCGATGCCTTCCAGGTAATCATGACTATCCTCCTGTCTAATCAGCTATTCGAGATTCCTTGGGCCTCCTCAGGCATGGATTGTTGCTCACTATCAACTAATGCCACTAACCCAGGGAGTGCTCTTCTTTCCATACTACCATATAGTTGTTCGTAGCCATAGTTTTTTATGGAGACACTCACAAAATGATATAGCCGAGTTCCTGGAGGTTACGTCGCACCCCTGCGCGTATCCACCAGTACCGCTACGTTCTTGTTAGCTTTCGTCCAACACAAGGAGGAAGCCGAGGCCCCGGTGCGAATGACTATTGACAACAGCCAGCGAGTCGTCCCATGACCGAGTTTGCCCAGTTCCCCACGGGCAATTCCCGCTTGGTCGTGGTAGAATGACGTCGCAGTCCGATCACAGTACTGCAGTGCAGGAACAAGGTGGTAGGTAATGCCGACTTCAAGGAATTCAGCGTTATGATGTCCCAGGAGTTCGGGCGGCTGGTGGAACAGACGATTCGCGGGATGTGGCAGCGGCATCCGGTGACCGCAACCTTCATGGGCATACACGACCACGACGACCGGCGCGACGATCTCACGCCCGAGGCGCACGCTGCCGACCTGGCCGCGATGCGGCATAATCTGGATCGCCTGCTGGCGACTCCCGCCGCCGACCTGTCACCCCTTGAGCAGACCGATCGGCGGATTCTGGCCAGTGAACTGGAGGGCAATATCTGGCTGTCGGAGGAGTTGCGCCCGTTGTATCGGTTTCCCCAGGCGGCGCTGGAGATCGCGCTGTCGGGAGCGTTCATCCTGCTGATTCGGGAGTTTGCACCGCTGGAGGACCACCTGGCTGTGCTGCTCGCCCGGGCTGAGGCGGTGCCGGCGCTGCTAACAGTTGTAAAATACAACCTGCGCGCCGGCGACAACATCCCTGCCGTATGGGTGGATGGGGCAGAGCAAATGGCC
>JALGTV010000219.1 GCA_029821215.1 Candidatus Zipacnadia bacterium
GACCTTATCGTGGTCGGTAATGGCCAGAAAGTCGTAACCCCCTGCAGCGTATACCTCAGTAACCTGCTCTGGGGTATAGCAACCGTCGGAGTTGGTGGTGTGAGTGTGCAGGTTGCCCCGCAGCCATTGTCCGTCAACTGAAAATGGATTTGCCATCGGTAAATACCTCCTGGTTTACTGTTCTAAGTTCTGTAGATCCGTTGCGTTGTCCGCTATTTGCTTATTGAAATCAGCCAGCTCCCGGCAAAGATTATCAAGGAAGCCAGGGCGCGTCGGCCCCCGTATTTCTCTTTGAGAAACATGGTCCCCATCCCTGCACCGATGACGATGGATACTTGTCTCAGGGCCACCACATAGCTGACCTGGGCGAGCTGCATGGCGAACAGCACTGCCAGGTATCCGGTTAGATCCAGTAGCCCCATAAGGGCAAGAATACCTAATCGGCCCCGAACCTCGGCCTTTACAGCGGCCGAGCCGGCGGTTATCCAGATGTACGGAGTGAGGAAAACGAAACTAACCACAAACATAACGTATAGGAAATTGAACGGCCCTAAACCCGGTGCTTCTACCGCGGCCTTGTCAATAACCGAGTAGACAGACATAAGTAGTCCCGTGATCAGCGCGAAGTAGATGCCCCTGTGCAATTGGTCCCTGGACGGCAGCCAAGATAGGTGCTGGCGAGAGTTGTGGTTAATTGAATAAATGCCCAACAGGATAAGTACAATGCCAACCCCCGCCGAGATGGCAATTCTTTCGTCCAAAAACAGATAGGCCCATACCGGTATCAGCAATACGCCCGCCCGGGAGATGGGATAGCCCAGGGATAGGTCACAGTGCTGATAGGTAGCGCCGAGAGTGAGATAATAGGCGGCTTTGCTGATACCTGAGCTGATTATCAAGACAATTAACAGCCGCGAGAGTATGACGTCCGAAGCTGTGAATATGAAGACAGGCAGGTAAATAACCAGAGCCGTAGCTAACATCCACCAGTAGGCTACGGCTGGTCGGCGGCTACGCTTAATGAAGAAATTCCACACGCCATGGCATACCGCGGAGAATACTACTAAGATAATGGCGATAAGCTGCATGAAAGACTCCTCTTTGTCCGATGAACTATTATCGCGTAGCGCAGGTTCTCCAACCTGCGCTACGCGCCATAGTGATCACTCATCGGCTATGGCTGCCATTGCTGACAGCATTCAATCTGGGCCGGCCTGGCCGCGTTGGGCACGGCCTCTTCTGACAGTAAGCGCAGCAATAGCGCCCTTCCTACGTTGCCGCATTGTGCAAGTATACGTCCCAATCCAGGTAGTTGCCCATGGCTTCCTGCAGCGCGCTGGCCACAGTGGCATGAGTTATGGCTATATGATGCTCAAAGCCGTGTTGACAAATGTACCGCAGGAGCCCTTGGAGATGGGGGATATGGGCTACTCCCACCCCACCGAAGGTATCCAACGGATCATCGGTCAGTTCGCCCTCGCCCACATAGGCGGCTATGTGTCCGGCCTGGTCGTCAGTGGTGACCCGGGCAAAGGTAAAGGGGCCGCTTTTGATACGGCCCACGCAGGTCCCCTCCACATTCTCCTCGCCCACGGTTCCGGCGAGTATATCCTGCTTGCTCATTCGCACGTCAGCGAATATGTCCCGGGACAGATTACTACAGTGGAATAGAACGCACTTATCCGGGTCATCGCCATAGTTGTTGTTCCAATCCAGCAGCGCACTGGGGCGCCCCGAGGCCAGCATTAGGGCGTACATCCCGACTGCTCCGGTCACATCCACCTCGCAGGCGCTGGGCAGCAGGCGGTTGCTCATCATGCTCATTACGGTGCAGGGCACAATCCCCAGCAGTTCTTCCATGGCCGTCCAGCACTGGACAGCACTGGCTACTAACTCATTCTCAGCCATCCACTCATCCAGCACCACCCCCAGCTTGGCCATCTTGACCAGCGAACTCTCGGCAATGCCCTCACAGTTGACGTAATCGCGAATCTCGGCGAGCTTATCTCGGACCGCGCCGGCTGCATCATCCAATCGCTGTATTTTGCCCAGTATCTCAGAGAGGTCAATAACTTCCACCGCAATGCCAGCTCTCTCCAGGATTTTCTCACTGAACCGAACTGTATTAAACGGCGCCGGCCGAGCGCCAATAGCACCGATGCGGGCGGTGCGTACGCCCCTGACCACGCGGCAGACAGCCCCAAACCACTGCAAGTCAGCCCGGAAAGCTGCTGAGGCAGGGGGCATGGTGTGCTGGCTGGTTAGCGAGTATTTGATGCCGTACTGGTGGAGGTTGTTGCATGCCGACAGCTTACCGCAGAAGCTGTCCCGGCGATTCTCTATGGTCATTTTGCCGAGCTCGTCGGGAAAGGCATGAATTAGCACTGGCACGTCCAGCCCCGCCCGGCGCAATGTCTCGGCTACTCCTCGCTCGTCGCCGAAGTTAGGTAGAGTAACCAGTATACCGTCAATCTCGTCGGCGTGCTGCTTGAATAGCTGGGCGCACTGAGCCGCCTCAGCGCGGGTCTCTACTGACCCAAATGGAGTAGCCTGAGGGTCAAGGGCTATTACGTCAAATCCCTCGTCAGCCAGCACGTCCAGAATTTCCTGCCGACCTTGCTCACAGAGATGGTCGGGGAAAAACCCCCGGTTGCCCACCACTAATCCTAATGTCGTTTCGCTTTTCACTATGCTCTCCTCCTTAAGTGTTTGGCATTCAGTAACGGCAAACAACCACAACAAATTGGCACCCCGTAGGCGAGGTTCTCTCCTTCGGCAGGCTCAGGACGGTGAGCTTGCCGAACCG
>JALGTV010000220.1 GCA_029821215.1 Candidatus Zipacnadia bacterium
TTGGTGGACACTGGAAGATAGTAGTGGGAAGTATGTGGCTTAAGGACTTTGGCAACAAGGAGAGTGAGGCTCGCCAGGCGCTAAAAATCATCAAGCACTACAAGATGAACAGCCAGTGTTTTGTGGGCCGTCCCGATCCGTCGTTGGAGTATTACCTGGTAGCCGGCAAGGCGCCGGTAGGCTCTATGCCCGGCGAGGACGCTATTCCCTTCGACCCTAATAACGCTCAGGTCACCAAGATCGGCGGGCGCTGGAAGATTGTTGACGGCACCCACTGGATTCTGGACTTCGCCGAGAAGAAGATCGAGGCGGACACCGCGCTAAAGATCATCAAGAAGTACAAGTTCAGTTATATCTGCTTTGTGGGCCGGCCCGGTGCCTCTATGACCTACTTTCGAGTAGACCTTCCCATACTTCACTTGGCTATGCCGGGCCTGGTGGGCAGGGTTTTTGTGCCTCCGACAGAAGACTGCATCAAGTTTAACCCCGACAACGTGCGCGCCAAGAAATTCGGCGACAGGTGGGCACTGGTTGACGGGACTATGAGTCTGCTGGATTTCGGCGACAGCCGCAATGAATGCTTCCAAGCTCGCAGGATTATCAAAGAATACGGTCTGAACAGCCAGTGCTTCGTGGGTCGCCCCGATCCCTCGATGACGTACTATCTAGTTAATGGCCTGGCACCGCGCGGTGCTATTCCGGGCGAAGACAGTGTCAGGTTCAATCCAGCCAACATTGAGGTGAAGCAGATCGGTGGACGCTGGAAGATTGTCGAAGGCAGCCACTGGATTCTGGATTTTGCCGATAAACAGAGTGAGGCCAATGCCGCCCTATGGATCATCAAAAAGTACGGCTTCACTCGCATGTGCTTTGTGGGCCGCCCCGATGCGTCAATGACCTACTTCCGGGCTGAGAAGCTTCCGCTTCAGGAAGACTGTGTGAGCTTCGACTACCGAAACCTGGAGCTTCAGCAGATTGGCGGAAGTTGGAAGATTGTTGAAGGTGGTCACTGGCTCTTAGACTTCGGCAGTAACAAGTATGAGGCGGAGCTGGCCCTGAAAACCATCCAGCACTACAAGATGAACAGTCATTGCTTCGTGGGCCGGCCTCACTCTTCTATGGACTACTGGCTGGTTGACGGCAAAGCACCGGTCGGTTCTATGGATGGTGAGGACGCCATCGAGTTTGACCCGGAGAAGATTGAGGTCAAACAGATCAGCGGGCGCTGGAAGATAGTTGAGGGAGACCACTGGATACTGGACTTTGCTGGAGAAAGAGATGAGGCGAAGAAGGCTGGGCTGCTTGATCTGCTGCAGCGACTGTTTGAGTAAGCCTGACGGTGCGTACCAGACTGTGACAGAGACCAGTGGCAGGCCTGATTTCGGCCTGCCACTGGTCTTTTCTTTTATTCCTGGTGGTCATATCACGCTCAGGTTCTTCCAGTAGCCGCTGGCGAATTTCCAGGCCAGCAGGCCGAACTGCACTGCTATGGCCAGATCAAAGCCAATCCACACCCCCAGAGTATCCAGGCCCAGCCAGATGGCCAGAGCGAAGGCGGCCAGCGGCGTTAGCACTGAGGTGCAGATTAGGCTGACATACAGGGGCATATAAGTATCGCCGGCGCCCCGCAGCGAACCTGATAAGCTCATTCCCCCGGTCAGGAATGGCTCGGAGGCGGCCATAACAACCAGTGCTTGTACCCCGACGGCAATGACCTGGCTGTCGTCGGTGAACAGTTGCATCAGCACACGTGCCAGCAGCGCATAGGTCAAGGCCGCGGCTATGCTGAGTCCGGCAGCCAGCTTAACTGACAGCCAACCTGCTGACTGGGCTCGCTGGTAGTTGTTGGCTCCGACATTCTGCCCGACGGCGGTAGTGGCTGCTGCCATAAATGCCAGGCCGACCATAATGGTTACGGCCCGTATCTGTCCGGCTATGGTCCAGGCTGATACGGCATAGACGCCTACGGCGGTCAGCCAAAGAATCTTGATGATGAGCATAAACGCAATATTACGGGTAAAGCCCTGTATGGCAGCGGGAATGCCCAGGTAGAAGATTTTGCCGATCAGCTCCCAGCGCAGTGCCCATGAGCTACGCATACGCAGACTGACTGCAAAGTGGCCTGACATCAGAACAGCAAGCCCCGCCAATGTGGTAAGTATCCGCGCCACTATCGCAGCAACTGCTGCTCCGGGCACACCCAGTTGCGGGCAAGGTCCCACCCCGAAGATCAGCAGATAGTTGAGGGCAATGTTGAGCACATTGGCGACCAACAGCAGTATGAGCGGAGTGAGCGTGTCCCCCGCCCCTTGCAGGGCGGCGACAATAACGAAACTCAGTACCAGAAACAGCATTCCCGCGAACATTATCTGCAAGTAGGGTGTGCCGTGGACCAGCACTTGCTGATTCGCTCCCAGCAGGCGGAGAATGCTTTCGGAGAATACGGCCCCCGCCGGCGTGATAACCACCAGTGTAATCACTGTGGCCGCCATTAGCCCGTGTTTGACAACTCGGTCTGCGTTGGCCTGATCGCCTCGCCCAGAATACTGCGCTACAAGCACCTGCACGCCCGTTGACACCGCGAAGACCAGGGCCACCAGCGTGAATATGACGGTGCGGGCCATGCCTACCGCAGCGATTGGCTCCGGCCCGAGCACTCCCACCATCTTGATGTCGGCTATACCCACAGCCACCTGCAGCAGCGAGGCGGCCACTATCGGCCAGGACAGATACACAGTCTGCCGCAGAAGTGAGCCGCGTGTCATATCCACGCGACTTGCCGCCGGGGTACGGAGCTGCTCAGCTTCGGAGATATTTGGAGTGTTGCTGCAATCGTCAGTCATAGTATAGTTTGGGAACAACCAGCCGCACGGGCCATCGGCGCAGGCTTCTGCGGGAGGCCTCGGCTGAAGTAACAGCTCAGCCATTAGCAGGTATCAGGTAGTATTGCCCAAAGCTGGTGCGGATTCCTTCCGGCAGGTCGCATCTTCTATGCAAATCTCTATGGTGTCTATGAAGCGCTGTCGGGAGACTTAGCAACTGCTCTGATGCTGAGAAGCGAAGGCAAGCCCAGACGGCACAGCATTACTGACTTGATCTGTCGAGGATATACCCAATAGGTACAGGAGGTCTGTTCGTTGTCGCCGGTCAGATGCACCCATTGTCCGCGGCACTCAGCCACTCGTTTGACTACAAGCGTGTCCTCCCCAACGTCAGCGAGTACGATATCTCCCTGCTGCCAGCCGACTCTGGCACATACGATTCGCTGGCCTGGCTCGAGGGTCGGTTGCATTGATTCCCCTTGCACTTCCGATAGAAACAAAAGCGGGTGGTTGTACTTCACCGACGTAAAGTGCATGATGGCGGCAAGGCCAAGTAGCAGAAATATGACCTTCGCCGCAAGCATTGTGAAACGCATGGTTGCGTCTGCTCCTCCATGCCCCCCAACTGTGTTCAACTGTGTGTACTGAATCTATTGGTATTCACCAGGGCGAACTTGAATCGGTAGCGTCCGTGAAGATCTCAAACTCATTGACTACACCGCATGAGTCTAGACCAGCAGAGTACGGCCAATCGCTATCCCAAAGAAAAAGGGACCCGGGCAACCGGGTCCCTCTATTTGGCTTTGCGGTTGTAACCACCTTCAGTACTTAGAAGGGGACTACCACACCGGCGACCAGCAACTGGACGTCCGGCACGCCGCCTTCCCAGTCAGAAGAGGCCTGCTGGGTGGCGTAGGTGAGTGTGACATCTACGCCGTCAGCGACGGGCTGGGTCATCCGGATCGCCCACAGGGTGTCATACGGGGGCTGGTCGTCGATATAGCCCCAGGCCCCCAATGTCGCCCACTGGGTCTGACTCCAGTTGTAGCCGTTGCCGTCAAGGCT
>JALGTV010000221.1 GCA_029821215.1 Candidatus Zipacnadia bacterium
GGCGAGATTGCGGTTCGGCAAGCTTACCATCCTGAGCCTGCCGAAGGAGAGAACCGCGCCCAACATAAGGCGCGTAAACCCCGTCTACGCGCAAAATCTGAGTAGGTGTGTACACTAAGGGGAGGGTCCTGAAATGGCTGCTGATACTGAGATCCGTCAATCGTGGACCCCACGGCGTATCATACTGGTGGCTACGGTGGTGGGGGCTTTATTATATTTAATATTCTGGGCACCGCCGGCTCTGGCATATATCGTTGAACGAACTGCCAGTATAATAGTCACCGTGGTGCTGGCCACCGGCCTGGCCTACTTCCTCAGCCCCTTCGTAAACCGTTTCGCCCACCTCCCTGGCCCGCTATCTCTGCCCACCAAACGCATTATTGGTGCCGTGGGTGCCATTCTGCTAACTGTCGTGATAATAGTTGGCTTGTTTTCTTTGACCTCGGCGACGATTTGGAGTGAGGTCAAAGTGCTGCTCAGCGATATGCGGGGCTGGGGCCAGGATCTGCCGGGTCTGATAAACCAGTGGGTGGACAGATATGCCGCCGCCGCGCCGGAGAACGTAAAACAGGTTATTAACGAGAAGGCCGCCATCTGGGCTGAGTCACTGCTGCAGGCCAGCGCCAATGTCCCTCGCTGGGCCTGGCTACGGGGTTCGTACCTGGTCTATCTGTTTATCATTCCCGTACTGGCCTTCTATTTTGTCACCGACAGCAAAAGCCTGCGCACCGGCATATTGGCTCTGCTCCCCGCCAAGCAACGATCCCCGGTGGACGAACTACTCAATAAACTCAATGATGTACTAAGCAGGTACATTCAAGGCCAACTGCTCTTGTGCTTCATAATCGGCGGGCTGACGGCAGTGATCCTGTGGAGTGCTGGGGTCAGAGAAACGGTACTCGTCCTGGCTATACTGGTCGGGTTAGCCCAGTTGATACCTATTGTGGGCTCAATAGCGGCGGGGATACCTATGGTAGTTGTACCCTGGGTGCAAAATGGCTGGCAGACTGCCCTGGTCGTGCTGATACTGTATATTATCCTTAATATCATCCAGGCCAACTTGCTGGTGCCCATAATCCTGGGTCGGGAAGTCAGGCTCCATCCGGTAACCATAATCATCGCCCTGCTCATCGGGGGGGAGTTCCTGGGGATTTTGGGTATGTTAGTAGCCGTTCCGGTGGCAGCCATGATTAAGGTGACTTATGCCCACTATACTGCCTTGGCGCCGGCCTGGAAGGACGAGGGCTCGTGAGCATAGTTGAAGCGGTCGTCCTGGGTATAGTCCAGGGAGCCACTGAGTTCCTCCCTGTCTCCAGCTCCGGCCACTTGGCCCTGGTCTCG
The DNA here is from genome assembly GCA_029821215.1 of Candidatus Zipacnadia bacterium. GTDB lineage: Bacteria > Armatimonadota > Zipacnadia > Zipacnadales > Zipacnadaceae > JALGTV01. Next base: position 1,342 of record JALGTV010000221.1, read on the forward strand.
CGACTGCTCCACATCTCCCAGCTCCCCCTGGCCTTTGTGGTAGTGGTGCATTTCGGTACGCTGATAGGAGTCTTTGCTTACTATTGGCAGGACTTCGCCCAGATGCTCAAGAGCCTGGTAGTTTGGAAAACCGAAGACCAAGTAGAGGGCGAAAAGCTTACTAAGGCGCGGCGATTGGTCGGACTGCTATTGGTGGGGACTATACCGGCGGCTGTCCTTGGCTATCTGTTTGAGGATGTGGTAGCGGGACTTTTCAACAGTCCGGTAGCTGTGGGCCTGGCGCTGATAGCTACTGGCTTGGTTTTGGTGGCGGTCAACTGGCTGGCCGGCCACAAACACCAGTCGGGTACTACGGTAGGGGATGTAGTGATAATTGGGTTGGGCCAAGCAGTGGCCCTGGTGCCCGGGCTATCCCGGTCCGGCTGTACCATCGCGGCGGGATTGGCACGCGGCTTACAGCGTGATTGGGCACCAAAATTCGCTTTCTTGCTGTCAGTACCGGTCATATTAGGGGGGACGGTGCTGGAAGCCACAAGATTGGCCGCCCAGCCGCCGCAGTCGGCTATGTTAGCAGCATATCTGGTAGGAGGAATAGTCGCTGCTATTAGCGGATACGTGGCGATAAACGTGGTAGTACGCGCCGTCCGGGGGGGGAACTTGATCTATTTTGCTGGATACTGTGTCCTCTTAGGTGGTCTGACAGTGTTGGTTACCTTGGCGGCGGCTCTGTGACCACTATCCTATGATTTGACAGGCTGGGCAAAATTAGTATAATAAGTATAATCTTATTCTCAACCCAAAACTATCGCGGAGGAGATACGAGTGCAATTTACTAGTTTTGAGCAAATGGCTTTGTACGGAGTAATGGTAGTGGCAGTAATAGGAGTACTGTATGCGCTTTTTATGCGGAGGGCTGTCCTGGCGGCGGAGGAAGGTACTGACCAGATGCGTGACATTAGCGGCCAAATCCAGGAAGGAGCTCAGGCGTACCTGGCGCGGCAATTCCGCACTATCCTCTTCTTCCTGGTCATTTTGGCCATCCTGCTGTTTTTGAGCGGATTGGGGATAAGCTGGAAGATTGCTCTGGCGCGGGGCCTGGCTTTTATGTTGGGGGCACTGGGTTCAGGGCTGACTGGATATTTGGGCATGACTCTGGCGGTCAGGGCTAATGTCCGCTGTACCCAGGCAGCCCGTAGTAGTCTGGCCCGAGCCCTGGACATCGGCTTCAAGACCGGGGGCGTGACGGGGATGTTCACTGTCACTCTGGGTCTACTGGGCGCTACCATTGTGTTTATCATATTCAAAGAACACGCTACCGAAGTGCTGTTGGGTTTCGCCTTCGGTGGGAGTCTGTTGGCGTTGTTTATGCGGGTGGGGGGCGGCATTTATACCAAAGCCGCGGATGTAGGGGCCGACCTGGTCGGCAAGGTAGAAGCCGGCATCCCCGAGGATGA
>JALGTV010000222.1 GCA_029821215.1 Candidatus Zipacnadia bacterium
TTGCATTCTTAGTCCTAAAGAGCGCCCCTTAGGTGCCACTTCCCCACCTGTTAATAATATGGGCAGGCTACCCAGGCCAGGTGATATGGAGGAGAAAGCCATCGCCGTGGAGAAGTGCATAATGGCGTTGAGCTGAGGAAGCACCGCCCAAGGGCAGTGATATGAGAGGCAGGTCGGCACTATATCTGGTCGTGCTCGGCATTGGGCTAGCCAGTGGGCTGTTTTCGGCCTGGCTGTGCCATCCTCATACTCGCGCTGGTCTGGTGGGCCAGTGGTTGTGGCGGGCCGAGCTGATTACCTACGACTACCGTCTGGCCTATGCCGCAGCTCGGACATCGCACTGGTTACTATTGACGAAGAATCTCTTTCTCTACTGGGCGTCTGGCCCTGGCCGCGCAGCTTCCATGCCCAGGTCATAGATAATCTACACAAAGCAGGGGCAAAACTGATTGGTGTTGACTTGCTGCTGGCCGGGGTAAGCGGCGACGTAACTGCGGCTGGTACCGATGACCTCTTCTGGGAACCGAAGCCTTCCCCCGATGACCGGGAGCTGGCGCGGGCGCTGCAGCAAGCAGGAAACGTAATACTGGCTATGGAAGTGGCCAGCGAAGCGGTTGCTGGCCGCGAAGGCGACGCTGAATTGATTGTGGGCACTTTCCCCTATGCAGACTTTGAGGACGCCGCGTTGACTCTGGCCGCCGTGAACCTGCCTGAGGACTTGGATGGGACGATCCGCCGTTGCGACACCTCGGTGAGCCACCAAGACGAAAGTTTCCCCACCATGGCCCTGGCGTTGGCGGGGCTTTATAATGACCAGAATCTCCAGCAACTAAGCCAGCAAGTACTTAGCCAGGCCCATACTACTCATCCCGCTCTGACCGGCAAGGACTTTCTTATCGGCTATCGGGCGCCGGTGGGACTGGGCTTCAGCCGCATTCCCTATTATCGGGTGCTGGAGGACGATTTTGATGCCGGCCAGGTGGCGGGTAGGATCGTGCTCATCGGCCCTACCGCCCGCTCCCTGCAGGACCTGAAGCCTACTCCGGTGTCTATGCGGGGAGTAGGTGGCCGAGGTGAGGCCGTAGCTCCGATGCCCGGAGTAGAAATAATTGCTCACGCCACCGACACGGTCCTGCAATCACGGTATATCCGGCCATTGACTCCCGGGGCGACGGCGGGACTGGCCGTGCTCTTTTGCGTGGTTATGGCGGCTATTTTGGTAAGATTGCGGCCCCTGATGGGACTGGGGCTGGGCTGGCTCCCGCTAACAGCCATCGCCGTCCTGGTGACCTTTGAGCTGTTCTGGAGCCGACGGCTATGGATACCGGTAGTTCCACTTCTGTTGGGTATTTCTCTTACCTACACTTTCGGCACAGTGTACCTGGAGCTGACCGCTGAACGGCAGAGGCGACGGCTGCACCAGGCCTGGGCCCAGCGGGTTTCGCCGGAGGTACTTGCGGTCATTTTGAGCAACCCCGGTCTGACTGAAGTTAAAGGCCGTCCGGTTACGGCAACGGTGTTCTTTTCCGATCTACAAGGATTTACCAGCTTCTGTGACTCTTCCCCGCCCGAGCAGGTAGTTGAGCAAATTAATAAGTATCTGACTATAGCCACACAGGTGATACGCAAGCACGGGGGGACGCTGCACAAGTTCATCGGTGATGGGGTAATGGCGGTGTTCGGTGATCCTGTTTTTCAGCCCGACCACGCCCAGCGGGCCGTAGCCGCCAGCGTAGAGATGCAACAGAAACTGGCCCAACTGCGCGAAACCCAAGGGGCTGAGGACTGGCCGATGTTCGCCCGGATAGGATTGCATACTGGGAAACTGGTGGCGGGCGACATCGGCTCAAAAGACATGCTGGAGTATACGGTGATGGGTGATACCGTGAGCATTGCCTCGCGCCTGGAGGGAATCAACAAAGAACTGGGAACTGTAATACTGATGAGTCAGGCGACAGCGCAACAAGCACAGCACAGTTTTGCATTACAGTCACTGGGTAAAGTTGAGGTGCGGGGAAGAGAAGAACCGTTGGAGGTATATACGATTGAGGGAGTTGGCAACTATGCATAAGTCCCGAGGCCTGTTATCCAGCATCGTGATTGGCTGGCTATTAGTAGTCGGGGGATCACTGCCCGTGCAAGCGGCACCGGCAAAGATTACGGCTCTTGTTCTTGATGTAACTCACCGGATTGGCGCCAGCGGCGCCTGGCAGCCCAGCAAGGTTGGCACCTCGCTGCCTGCCGACAGCCGCGTCCGCACTGCCAAGCGTTCCAAGTGCGAAATTCAGTTCCCCGACGGTAGCCGGGTGCGGGTGGGACCACGCAGCGATTTGGTAATCAGTGATCCGGCCACGAAGAAACTTAAGGTGGTCACCGGGCAAGTCCTGGCCCATATTGTCACTGGTACCGGCGCTCAGATACAAGGGGCCAGCGCTACCGCCGCTATCAGGGGTACGTGGGTATTGTTTCAGGGACCGACGGCCCCGGGGGTCCAGCCACCGCGCATCTGTGACTTCTACTCCGCCTGGTTCGGCACCAGCCAATTCGCCAATTCTCGGGGTACCACGACTATGGGCCACAGGCAAACTTCCCATGCTTGTCCAGCAACAGCTCCCTCCGAAGCATCTCTTGGTTTGCCTTGGGCCTTTGGTAGTGGCTCGCTTTATCCGTGGTGGAGCGGCTGGCCGTCAGGCATGCATACCCAGTCAACTCCCGGAACTCAGCCGGGCATGCAGTTCAAAAACCAGCAGGTTACCTCCCGCCAGCAGACGCAACAGTTTGTCCAGGGACCGACTCATGGCGCCTTGGATGTGGTAGTGCAGTCCGCGCAAGCCACCTCCCCGGCCAGTAGCGGAAGTCAGTCGCTGCCCACCAGTGCTGTCTTAGCGGCAGCCTCATTGAGTGAGACCATTCAAGCGCAACGACTCGGCCGGGCCTTCTACGGCCCCCTTGGTCAAGTGGACTT
>JALGTV010000223.1 GCA_029821215.1 Candidatus Zipacnadia bacterium
GGGGAGGGTTGCCGGCTCGGGGCCGCAGAGATACTGCTTTAGTGCAGATTCCGCCCAGACGGGAGATATCAATTAGCTCAGCATACTCTTCGCCGAAGCCAAACGTGCCTGACGCCGCCAGCACCGGATTAGGCAAGTGCAGGCCGGCTATGTCCACCGATAGGTCAACATCACTCACAGTCAGCGCTCATCGCCTCCCAATCAATTTGCGCCGCGGCGAATACCGGCCCCTCGCGGCACACTCGCAGATAACGGCTGTACCCCTGTCCTCGCACGGGGATAACACAGCCCAGGCACGCCCCTACTCCACATGCCATCCGCTGCTCCACTGACACCCAGCAAGGAAGTTGATGAGCTTCACACTGACCCGCCACTTCAGCCAGCATGGCCACCGGCCCACAGGCATACACGCAGTCGACATCGCCGCGGCCAAGCTGGTCAGATAGCAGGCCAGTGACCATGCCTGCCTCGCCAGCACTGCCATCTTCGGTAGCTACAGTAAACTCGTCACAGCGAGTGGAAAACTCCTGCCAGCAGACCAGATTGTCTTCAGTATCAGCACCGAATAAGCCGCGTACATAGTAGGGTACAGTCAAGGCTTGGAGCACATCGGCCAGGAATATCAGCGGGGCCACGCCCACTCCGCCGGCCACCAAAAGTACCTCCTTGGGGTTATCGGAGCGGGGGAAAGGCTGTCCGGTGGGGCCTACGAGATCAAAGTAGGTGCTCACAGCGGCCTCGGCCAACATCTGAGTCCCGCGTCCCACCACGCGCACCAATAGTTCAAAGCTGCCTTCCGCCCGGTTAACGTTCATAATACTGAACGGGCGGCGCAGCAGAGGAGCGTCGGTGTTAGCCACCCGCACGGTCACAAACTGCCCGGGCTGGGCCTGCTCGGCCACCGGCGGGCAGACAAATGTGAGCAGATAGTGACTTGGGGTGACCTGCTCGGTATGGATTAGTTCTGCTTGGGTGGTCAGCATATTGGGATGCGAGGAGATTGGTATGAGCATTGGCGGCAGCTACACATCACACTCACTGAGCGGATTGCCGGCCAGGATGTGCTGGATAATATCGTCTGTATGGTGGCGAGCCTGCTTTATCTGGCTGCGGGCTGCGGTCAATTGCCGCTTAGTGTCAACTACTGCTGCCTTAAGGGTGTCAATTATTGCCGCAACTTGCTCGGGATTAGTGCTACCCTGACTGACATGCCGATGCAGACAAGCAGAAGGATTGACTATCTCAGCGACCTCTTCGGAGCTAAGCTGTTGGCCCTGTTCAGCCAACAATTGGGCCACTCGCTGGTAGTCATCCAGCGTCTTGCCTTCGCTGATGAGCTTAGCTACCAGCCCTCCCACTATCTCATGACAGGTGCGGAAAGGCAATCCGCGCTCCCGAACTAAGAAGTTGGCCAGCTCAGTGGCCGCTGCAAAATTGGCCGCCGCCAACTGGGCCATCCGTTCGGTGTTCAGGGTTAGCTGTTGCATCATCGGTATGAATACATGCAGAATGCCCTCCACCGTGTCCAGGGCCTCCCACAGGGGCGGCTTATCCTCCTGAAGGTCGCGGTTGTAGCCGCTGGGCAGACCTTTAAGCATGGTCAATATCTGCATAAGCCGTCCGATCACCGCACCAGTGCGAGCGCGGGTCAGCTCGGCGATACAGGGGTTCTTCTTTTGGGGCATTATTGAGCTGCCTGAGGCGTAAGCATCGGGGATTTCAATCATCCCGTATTCATAGGTTGAGAATAAAACCAGCTCTTCGGCCAAACGAGACAGGTTGGTGGCCAGAATAGCCAGGGCACTTAGGGCTTCAGCTACGAAATCCCGCGAGCCTACCGCATCCAAAGCATGTTCAATCACCCCATCAAAGCCCAGCAATTGTGCGGTCAGATTCCGATCAATAGGAAAAGAAGTCCCGGCCAGCGCCGCTGCCCCTAATGGGCACTGGTTGGTTCTGTGATAGGCTGCCGCTACCCGTTGCTGGTCCCGCTGGAGCATTGACGCATAACCGGTCAGCCAGAAACCCGCCGAGATGGGCTGGGCGTGCTGAGTGTGAGTGTAGCCGGGCATCACGGTTTCAGTATGCTGCTCGGCTCGCTCTAACAGTACCTCCTGGAGAGCCGCCAGTAGTTCCTGGATATCCAACAGCCGCCCCCGCAGATGCAAGCGGGCGTCAGTAACTACTTGATCATTACGCGAGCGGGCGGTGTGCAGCCGCCCACCGATTTCTGGCCCCGCTCCCTGGCGCACCAAGACCTCCACATTCATATGGACGTCCTCCAGCTCAGACTGCAACTGGAGGCGGCCAGCTTCATACTCACTACGCGCATGCTCCAGCCAGTAGAGGATCTCGCGCAGATCTTCCTCGGAAATAATCTGAGTTTTGGCCAGCATTATGGCATGAGCCTGGCTGCCCCAGATGTCCTCGGCCACCATAGGCGAGTCAGCCGGGATGGACTGGGTAAAGTCCAGTGCCTCTGCCGACAAATCAGCGGAGAACCGCCCGCCCCATAACTTTTTGGAGTTATCTTCGTCAGCCATATATGTTATTCTCCCTCAGTTTGCGGTGCGGGTTCCGGCTCGGGCTCGACTACCGCCGGTTGCGGCTGTTCGGCTTCTTCAGGCTCTGGTTTTACTTCGGGCTGCGGTGCCGTCTGAGCAGGTGGTTCCTCCTTAGGCTTCGGCTCTACTTGGGGCAGAGGTTCCTCCCTGGACGATGGTTTTACTTCGGGCTTGGTTTTAACTTTCAGGGGCTC
>JALGTV010000224.1 GCA_029821215.1 Candidatus Zipacnadia bacterium
CTCCAACCGGCCGCCCGAGCAATCTATTGCCGAGAACCTGGCCGCAATGCGCTGGTATGCCGAGCATGACATACCTGTTGAGTGCAACGAGGCCCACCAGTGGAGTATGCGCCACGCCCCGGACACCGTGGCCGTAGTTACAGCCTATCTGGGCGCTTATAATGCCAAGGCAGCAGGCGCGCATACCTACATCGCTCAGTACATGTTCAACAGCCCGGCTGCCACGTCGCCGGCCATGGACCTGGCCAAAATGCTGGCCAAGATTGAATTGATTGAGGGCCTCCACGATAAGCAATTCTCTTCAATGCGCCAAACTCGCGCCGGCCTGCTCAGCTTTGCCCCTGACCTGCAAGTGGCTAAGGGGCAACTGGCCGCCTCTACCGTGGTGCAACTGGCTATCAACCCGCAGATCGTACATGTGGTGGGACAGATCGTACATGTGGTGGGATATTCGGAGGGTGATCACGCGGCCACGGCGCCGGAAGTCATTGAGAGTTGCCAGATTGTCCACGGTGTGATACATAATTGCCTGACGGGGATGCCGGAGATGATAGCTGACTGTGGCGTCCAGGAACGCAAAGAAGAGCTGGTGGCTGAGGCGCAAATACTGTTAGCGGCGATGCAATCGCTGGGTGACGGCAGCACCGATCCGCTGACTGATCCGCAGGTGCTGGCCCGGGCCATCAAAATAGGGCTGTTAGATGCTCCCCACCTGGCCGGCAACCCCCATGCGGCCGGCCAACTGGTTACCGCACCCGTGGACGGAGCCATCCGCGCTATTGATCCCGACAGTGGAGAGCCAATAAGTGAGGAGCAGCGGGTGAGCCTGATTATGAGTGATATGGAGGAATCCCAATGGCTGGAAGCAGGCACGCCGTTAATCAAGAGTGAGGGCCTGGAGTGCGTGCGAGCGCTGCGCGCTGAGTTTCCTGACTACACAGTGGTGGCAGATATGAAGATTATGGACGCCGGGCGGGTAGAGGTGGAGATGGCGGCTAAAGCCGGAGCCGATGTGGTGGTGGTGTTGGGGGCGATTATGGTGGACCTGGCCGAAGTAGCCGACCCCCCGGCGCGAGCCCGACGGGCGCAAGAATTAGGGGCAGCCATTATTGGCGTCCACTGTCCTATTGATGTGCAGATGCGGGGCGAGGACCCGCTGGCCAGCTTGCGGGAGGTAGTGGAGGCTGTGGATATTCCGGTAGCGGTGGCCGGTGGCCTTAACTCCGAGACTTCTCCGCTGGCCGTCCAGGCCGGGGCCCAGATAATCATCGTGGGCGGCGCTATCAATAAGGCGCCCGATGCTACCGAAGCCACTCGTACGATTCTGGACGCTATACGCTCGGGGGAAGCCATCAGTACCGAGCTATATAAGCGCGGTGGCCCCGAACAGCTCCGCGAAATATTCTCGCGGTGCACCGCGGCCAATGTCTCGGACGCTATGCATCGCAAAGGCTGGCTGCCGGGGATAAAGTCGGTGGTGCCCGGGGCCAAGGCAGTGGGTCCGGCTGTCACTGTCTGGACCTATCCCGGCGACTGGGCCAAATCCGTAGAGGCCATTGACCAGGCAGAATTAGGCAGCGTACTGGTGATAGATGTCCGGGGCGAGGGCCCGGCAGTATGGGGCGAGGAAGCCTCCAAGAGCTGTCTTCAACAGCAAATTGCTGGCGTAGTCATCAATGGGGCACTGCGGGATAGTGCCGAAATCCGCGAGTTGGGCTTTCCCGCCTTCTCCAAGCTGGTGGGACCCGCTGCAGGCGACCCCAAGGGTATGGGGATGATCGGTGTGCCCCTGAAGATTGGCGAGACCGCAGTCCGGCCGGGAGACTGGATTGTAGCTGATGATGATGGAGTAGTCGTAGTACCTCGGGAGCGGGCGGTGGAGATAGCCAATCGGGCGATGGCGGTGGTAGAGCGCGAAAGCCGGGAAAAGGCGGAAATTGATGCTGGCAGCACTCTGGGCAAGGTGGTAGAATTAGAGCGCTGGGAACAGCAGCGATCCGACTAAGAATAATGACATTCCCTTACTCCGAATGAGGCTACTGGGCAAGACCATGCTAACGGAGCCGTGCCAGGCAGAGCAACGCCAGGTAGTCATTATCGGGCCCGGCGCGATGGGGTGCCTGTATGCCGCCTTGCTCAACCGGTCCCGCAGTGTTGATGTGTCACTGCTTGACTACCATCCCCAGCGCGCTGCGCAGATTCAACAGCAGGGCGTAGTTGTGGAAGCGGCTGAAGAGACCTATACTGTCCCCGTGTATTGCAGCGCTGACCCCGGCGATTTTCTGGTTGCCGACCTGCTGATAGTGTTCACCAAAGCCTACGACACCGAAGCCGCCATAAGGAGGGCCACCCCGCTGGTAGGGTCAGACACGGGAGTCTTGACTTTGCAAAACGGCCTGGGCAATTATCAGATCTTGCAGCAGCACGTACCTAAGGAGCAGGTGCTGGCTGGCACTACCGCCAGTGGCGCTACGCTGCTGGGGCCAGGCCACATTCGCCAAGCAGGTGTGGCGGAGATTGTCTTAGGTAGCCCAGTGGGCAATACCGAACTGGCTCACGAAGTTGCAGAGATACTTCAGTCTGCTTCTCAAACTGTTAAGATAAACGATGATGTGGATGCGGTGTTATGGCGCAAAGCATTGATAAACTGTGCTATTAATCCCCTGACGGCTCTTACCCGCCGGCGCAATGGTGAACTACTGGAAATCACAGCTCTGCGGGAATTGATGGCACAGGTGGCCAGGGAAGTCTACGCGGTAGCCTCAGCGGCGGGGATTAACTTGGGCCGGTATTCTCCGGTGGAGGCAGTGGAACAAGTCTGCCGGGCGACGGCGACTAACCAATCTTCAATGCTGCAGGATATCCTGGCCGGTCGGCAAACCGAAATTGAGTATCTCAACGGCGCCGTGGCCGAAATCGCTGGTCAGTATGATACAGCGGCTCCGCTATGCGAGTGCCTGGCTGCACTGGTTCAAGGTATAAACTGCTGAAAATATCAAATTTGGGATGGGAATAATAATGATTATTATTGGCGAACTAATAAACGGTAGTCGTAAAGAAATTGCCCAAGCTATTGGGGACCGCGATGCTGATTGCATCAAGCAATTGGCTATTCAGCAGGTGGAGGCCGGTGCTGAGTTCATTGACTGCAATCCCGGCACCGTTGGCGAGCAGGAAGTAGCTGATATGCAGTGGCTGGTGGAAACAGTTCAGGAAGCTACTGATAAGCCCATCAGTTTTGACTCACCTAATCCGGAGGCTATCCAGCGGGCTATAGATGTATATGCAGGCGAAGCCCAGCCGATGATAAACTCCATAACTCTGGAGAGCGAGCGCCTGGAGACGATGCTGCCGGTGGTCAAGCAGGCGCAGAGTAATGTTATCGCTTTGGCTATGAGTGACGAAGGAATGCCCAGCCAGCCGGGCCAGCGGGAAGAGGTGGCCAAGCAACTTATCGAGTTGTTGACTGAGGAAGGCTTAGAACCCAGTCAGATATTCATAGACCCGCTCATTGCCCCGATAAGCGCCGAGCCGCAAGCTGGCCAGCAAGCTATCCAGGCGATTGCGGCGATTCGCCAGTATTGTCCCGAATCACCGCCGGCCTGAGCAACATCTCCTACGGACTGCCCAATCGGCGCTTGCTGAACCGGGTGTTCCTGGTGATGGCGATGCAGGCCGGTATGGATTCGGCGATTATGGACCCATTAGACGAGAAGATTATGGCCCAAATCATTGCAGCCGAGGCTTTACTGGGTCAAGACGAGTTCTGTATGAACTACTTGCAGGCCCATCGCGCCGGCAGACTGAATAGATAGATGGTCATAGTTCCATTAATCCTGAAAGGTGGAATCACCAATGCAAACACAACAACTCGCATGAACATCTCATGCGCGAATCCGAGCGGGTGGCTGGAGATTGCGATGTGCTGCAGATGTTAGACAACTATACCAACGGTGACCTAATCGCGGCAGGCTGTCCGGGTGAAACAGTAGCCAAGATTGTGGATACCGAAGGCGATCTGGCCGAGCGCTGGGAACTGCTGGAGC
>JALGTV010000010.1 GCA_029821215.1 Candidatus Zipacnadia bacterium
GGCACTGGGTTCAAAGTCAAATAGCGGACGAGAGCCGTCAATTCCGGTGCCCACCAGGTTAAGGCGCTGGGGAGCCGACGAGATTTGGCGATCCTCCACCATTATTAGGTCCCGCAGACCATAACGGGGAGAAGCAGGGTCAGCGTCAGGCCGTAGCCAGTAGTCAACCCGCATGCGCCGGCCCACATCATATGAGTTGAAGGATAGAAAAGCCCCATAAGGATCCTGATAAACGGTGTTAAGCGGGGGTTCTCCAGTGCCTACTTGGACACTGAGGTATGCCCGCCCGACTCCGTGCGCACTGCCCTCAACAATGGAATTGTTGGGGTCAAGCTGCTTGGCCCTCACCGGATCCCCGTCATGCACTATTTCACCATTGACATAGTGGATCCCGCCGCTCGTATCACGCCAGGTGTAGCTTAGTTCGGCGGCATCACATGGTGGGAAAAATGACACATGCCCGGTGGCATCAAAAGTTACATTATCAAGCGGGAAAACTCTGTAAACTTGCGTGGAGGTGTCAAATGGCGGTAAGGCTGCTGAATCCACCCCCCAGTCGGCCAGGCCCAGCTTGAACACATGAACCCGGGTGGCGGGCACAACGAAGCTCTCGCCGCCCACCCACAGAATATCATCGCGAGAATTGGCGTTGCCACTGGCGATATCCGGGTCGTCGGGAACACTGTTGGGATGGATAGCCGGGCCGCCGGTAATAGATAGGGGCAGGGCATAGGGGTCAGTCTTGAGCCGCTCAACGGCCCGCTCGGCCAGCCGGCTCATCTCGGTACGCTTCTCCTCGCCGGCCAGCACGCCAAATAGCTTGGGCCCCGGCAGCCTGCCGATGGCTCTACGGGTAGGACAGGCGTCTCGCCTGTCCGTAAACCCGACGGGCGAGACGCCCGTCGTACCGCTGGTGAGCGGGAGGTCGGTGCCACTATGAGTTTTGTGAAATCGGCCAATTTGCATATTTGATCTTCTCAACTATCGGGGCACCCTTCGGCAGGCTCAGGACAGGGAGGATGCCCCTCCTACATCAGATTATGTTGTATCTGCTATGATTGACCTTTCTACCTTTATTTTACCCTCTTACCAGACAGTGGAAACAAGCCTACCATAGTAGTGGTTCAGCAGCTCCATAAGGCTGGTGGGCTGGAGGTTAGAAACTCTGATGAACCCACGGGGCTACCCCGCTGCCGTCAGGCGCTTCCAGCAGAGAAGTCTCCACAGCGGCGGACTGCCCGTTCAAACGCACGATCATGTCCTGCTCCCGGTCCTCGTCATAGAAGAAGCGGTGGTGGACGCAGTGGGTGACGACCGTGTTGTCGGGGGCATGGGTATTAACCAAGCGTGGGTAGTGGTACCAGGACAGGCCCTGGTCGGCCAGCCATATAGGCAAACTATCGCCATTGCTCGGATCAATAAAGGTATCCCAGTCATACTCGTCGTAGCCGGCGGAGACGTATCCGAAGAAATTATAGAGTCTACTGCTGAGGGTCCAGTCGGGAGCGCTGGGATTAGGATCGGCGATAACCCCGTTATAGGAGCTATAGACCCTATCCATTGCCTCTTTTTTTAGCACTTTCACATCTTTATCGTCAGGACAAATTAGCAAGTTCTTGTCCTGAATGTAGTCGGGATACAGGGCGCTGAAGCCAAAGTAGTAGCGCTGGTCGGCGACCTCGTAGTAGGGGGGAGGCGGATACATTCCATAGTCAGTGCGGTAGACCTTCAGTTGCTGGACCAGTTGCATCAAATTGGTACGGCACTGCGCCTGGCGCGCCTTCTCCCGGGCACTGCTGAAGGTGGGGAAGAGGATCGCGGCCAGGGTGGCAATAATGGCAATGACCACCAGCATTTCTATGAGGGTGAATCCTCGTGAATTGCCTGCTTTAAGCATAAAAAATGACCTCCTTGCGAATTGCTGTGCCATCAGTTGCAGTAAAGGTCGGCAATGTTTTAGAGATTGGCATAATTAGTGGTTTATACCTATTATCTACCCGTAATTCAGTATAATTAAACTTTAAGCTGCCGCCCCGTATCTTTACTGTTGGGCAGGCCGAAAAATGACCTAAAACTGCCGACAGGCGACCACCAGACTGAAAGTTAGACGCATATCGGGGTGGGGTGCGCCCGAGGCAGATAGAATGCCCTACCCCCAGGTTTTGCAACAGTCTCTATGGGGTGTACCAGCCCAGTATCCAGGGGGCGATCCACTCTCCCCCCAGCAGCATAATCACCCCGGCGACCGCCATCATAGGGCCGAAAGGTACATAATCACCCCGCCGCTTCAGGCGCAGCATGATAAGCACCACTGCAATGCCTGCCCCGAGAAGGACCGAAAGTATAAAGTAGCTGAGGAACAGATAGCCAGGCCCGAGGAGAGCACCCATAGCCGCAGCTAACTTGACGTCGCCCATTCCCATAGCCGGCTTGTGGAAAATAGCTCGGGAGACCCAAGCAATTAGCAGAAACAACCCCCCGGCCATGGCCAGTCCCACCAGACTGCGGGGCAGGTAGACCGCGTAGGAGTGGGTGCCAACGCGTTCGGCGAACACAATAGCCTCCTTGCTGCCCAAGTGGACCAGGCGATATCCATCAAAGGCCAGGCCCACCAGAATTAATGTCACTGTGGCCTGGTCAGGGATTATCATATGGTCCAGATCAACGAAGAAAATGACCAGGAGCGCGCTGGCGGCGATGAACACTCCGGCGGCATAAGCGGTCCAGCCGAACAGATATACGCTGGCGACGGCCAGAAGTCCGGTGGCGGCTTCTACCAGCATATACCTGATGCTGAAGGATTTGCCACAATGGCGGCAGCGGCCTCTCAGCAACAGATAGCTAAAGACGGGAATCAGGTCAGCCCAAGTCAGGCGGGCTCCGCAACTGAGACAGTGGGAGGGGGGGAAGACCAATGACTCGCCCCGGGGCCAGCGATAGATAACCACATTCAGAAAGCTACCAATGCTGGCCCCCAGCAAGAACACAAACGGCCAAACTATCCAGGATTGTTCGGCCACGGGCCACTGCTCCTATCCCCGGGCGGGACGATCCCGCGCCCGGTTCTGATAAGGGTTATTCCCGATAAAGGGGGGTCGGTTGATTAACCGACCCCACAGGAGCTGTTGAAGTGTTTGGGACCGAAGGGAGCCAATTATGCTGTTACTGCGACAGTCCACTAATGATTTCGATCAGCGGTAGGAACATTGATATTACAATGAAACCGACTACAACCCCCAAAGTCACGATCATTATCGGCTCGATCGACGCCGCTAAGCTCGTGAGAGCGGCGTCCACTTCTGACTCATAGAAGTCAGCCACCTTCTCCAGCATGGAGTCAAGTTGGCCCGTTTCCTCGCCAATGGTAATCATCTGGACCACCATAGGAGGGAACTGACGAGAAGCCGCCAACGGGTCGCCGATGGTATCACCCTCGCGGATACTGGCTCGCGCCGCCAGGATGGCGTCCGAGATGAGGTCATTGCTGATAGTCCCGGCGGTGGTCTCCATGGCCTGTAGGATAGGAACACCACTGCCTAGCAAGGTAGCCAGGGTGCGCGAGAAGCGGGCAACGGCCACTTTGTGGGTGAGGCTGCCGAATACAGGCAGCTTTAAGAATAGCATATCCAGGTAGCGTTTGCCCGTTTTGGTGGCGCGGATGCGATTGAACACAATTACCAGCGCCACCACAATCAATATCACTGCCCACCACCTATGTATTACAAAGTCACTGAATCTCATCATCATTAGGGTAGGCAGGGGAAAACTATCCGGGTCTAAACCCAAATCAGTGAACACCTGGATGAATTTAGGTAGAATGTAAGTCGTCAACACTAAGACAATGCCCAAGGCAAACACCATAACCAGAATAGGATAAGTCATGGCCGACTTAACCTTGCGGCGCAGCTCCAGATCTTTCTCAATGAAAGTGGCCAGCCGATCCGCGGTCTCATCCAGTACCCCACCGACCTCTCCAGCGCGCACCAAGCCTATTGCCAGGTTACTGAATGTCTTAGGATACTTGGTCATAGCCCGGCTGAGGCTGGCTCCGCCTTCAACCTCAGTCTCAATATCGCGGATAATCTCCTTCAGGCGGTAGCTGGAAGTTTGCTGCTCCAAGACATCCAGAGTGCGTACCAACGAGACGCCGGCATTGATCATAGTGGAAAACTGACGAAAGAAAATAGACAGGTCGCGTAACTTCACCCGGCCTTTGAATAGGGTAATTTGTCCCATACTCTTTTTCTTGGCTCGGGTGGTAGCTTTCTGCTCAGTAATTTGGCTGACAACCAGCCCTTTGGCCCTCAACTGCTGGACTACCGCGTCTTTATTAGGGCCTTGGGTTGTGTCGGAGATTTGCCGGCCCGTTTTGTCGCGCGCCACATACGCATAACTGGTCATAATACCACTACCCCCTCAGTGAAGCTGACTCGTTAGCTCTCTATTGATATTGGCGAGTACCAACAAACTATTTATACCCATCCGGACACCAATTGACTCGCTGCCTGGCAGGTTTAGACCTTAGGCGACTCCCCCAATAAGTTTCTCCAACTCATCCGGATTATGGGATCTTTTCATAGCGGTCTCATAGGTTATCAGATTCTGGATATATAGGTCCCGCAGTGCCTGATCCATAGACTGCATGCCGACATCGGCGCTGGTCTGGATGATAGAGTGCATTTGAAATGCCTTATTCTCCCGGATAAGATTGCGTATTGCCGCATTGGCCACCATTACCTCTACTACCGCCACCCGTCCTGGCTGGCCGGCGCGCGGCAGCAGTTGCTGGGACAGAATGGCTACCAGGTTGTTGGCCAGCATTACCCGAATCTGTTCCTGTTGGGCTGGCGGGAAGACGTCAATCACTCGGTCTACCGACTCGGCGGCATTATTAGTGTGCAGGGTCGCCAGCACTAAATGGCCAGTCTCAGCGCAGGTAATGGCTAACTGGATGGTCTCCAGGTCTCGCATCTCGCCGACCAGTAAGATATCGGGGTCTTCCCGCAGCGCCGACCGCAGCGCATTAGCAAAGCTATGAGTATCCTGGCCGATCTCCCGCTGGTGGATGATGCACTTGCGGTGGTGATGGAGATACTCGATTGGATCTTCGATAGTGATGATGTGTTCGGCCCGTTCGTTGTTGATTAGGTTGATGATGGAGGCCTGGGTGGTGGACTTGCCCGAGCCGGTGGGGCCGGTAACCAGTATCAGTCCTCGCGGCCGGCGGGCCAAGTCCTCGATCACTGGGGGCAGGCCCAGTTCGCGAATGGTGGGTACCTCGGCGGGGATTAGACGGAAGGCGCCCGCCACGTTGCCCCGCTCCCGGAATACATTGACCCGAAAGCGGGCAATTTGGCGCATGGCATAAGAGCAGTCCAGTTCTAAATTGGTCTCAAAGCGCTGGATCTGGTCGTCAGAGAGAACGTCATAGATCATCCGCTGAACTACCGACGCCGTCAGCGTCTCATAGCGGGCTAACTTCAAGTCCCCATCTATCCGCAACACAGGAGGTAGTCCCACCGCCAAATGCAGGTCAGAGGCATTATTGTCTACCACTAACTCCAGCAGTTCCTCAATATGAATATTCTCAATGGGCTTGCGCGCTGCTTTTTTACTGGCTGCTCGCTTCTTGGCGGCCACCCCAGGGTTGTTAGTCTTAACTTCTGGCTCTTGTTGGGCCATAACAATTATGCTCCTGCATCTGTATTATGCTAATGGGTGCACCATAGGCGATAACGACGTGCTCCCGACTACCAGGCTCCGGCGGTGAAGACAACCCGGGTTAACTCTTCTACCGTGGTAATCCCTTTCAGTACCTTCTTAAAACCATCTTCCTGAAGAGTAACCATCCCAGCGGCCATAGCCGCTTCCCGTATCTGCGCGGCCGAAGCGCGCTTGACCACCAGCTCGGCGATATCCTGGTTCATTATCAGCAGCTCGAAGATACCGATGCGTCCCGAATACCCTGTCTGCCGACACGCATCACAGCCGACTCCATGATAGAATACCACATCTTTATTCTCAGGCAGATCAGGGTCAAAGCCGAAACCTAACAACTGATCCTTGCGTGGTGTGTAAGGCTCCTTGCAATTCGGGCAGATTTTTCGCGTTAGCCGTTGGGAAAGTGCGCCAATGACTGACGAGGAGATTAGGAAAGGTTCCACGCCCATATCTACTAACCGCGTCACTGTGGAGGGAGCATCATTGGTGTGCAAAGTGCTCAGCACCAAGTGGCCAGTAAGGGCAGCCTGGATAGCGATTTCCGAGGTTTCCAGGTCCCGAATCTCTCCGACCAGAATTATGTCAGGGTCTTGACGCAGGAAGTACTTCAGGGCGATGGCGAAGGTCAGGCCGGCCTTGCGGTTGACGTTCACCTGGCTGATACCATCAAGCTGGTATTCAACTGGGTCTTCAACGGTAATGATATTGGTTTCTACCGACAGGATTCGGTTGAGAATATTGTACTGGGTAGTGGTCTTGCCGCTGCCGGTAGGGCCGGTTGACAACAGCATGCCGTTGGGCTGGACGATGAGCCTCTCCAGTTGGGCCAGTGTTTCCTCTTCAAAACCAAGCTCGTCTAACCCTATTTGTATAGATGCCTTGTCTAATATCCGCATGACCGCCTTTTCACCCAAAGTAGTGGGAATCACCGAGCAGCGCAAATCGTAGTCCCGGTCGGCGTGGCGGACGTGGATACGTCCATCCTGAGGTACCCGACGCTCGGCAATGTTCATATCGGACATAATCTTGATGCGCGATACCAGGGGTGCATGTACATATTTGGGTATTTGCATCACATCGTGAAGCACGCCATCAATGCGATACCGGATACGGACCCGATTCTGATAAGGCTCGACATGAATGTCACTGGCTCTTTCCTGGATAGCGCGCTGGATGAGTAACTTAGCAATCTTAATAATGGGGGCCTCATCGGTTACATCAGCAATGCGGTCGGTCTCAATGCGTTCTTCCCGAGTGATCTCCTCGGTCTCACTGGTACCCAAAATGCCGGAGTCACGCACCGATTCAGTCAACTGGTCCATATCTAACCCGCCAAAGCCACCAGTAGCAGCCGGACTGGTAGCGGGGGTCCCAGCCGACTCCTCATAGACCTGCTCGATAGTGCGCTCAATGGCCGCAGGAATAGCCAGCAAAGGTTCAACGTTCACTTGAAGCTGACGCTTAAGGTCATCCAGGGCGATGATATCACCAGGTTCTGCCATGGCCACGCGGATGGTTCCCTCCCCTCGCCCGACGGGGATGACCCGATAGCGCTCAGCCATCTCCCGACTGAGCAGTAATGCTACCCCTCGGTCAATGCCCTGGCTGTCCAGGTCAAAGAAGGGCACATTTAACTGCTCAGCGAGGGTTTCATATAATTCGGGCGGGTTAATGTAGCCCAGATCAACTAAGATTTCTCCGATAAGCTGGGAGCTTTGCTTTTGCGCCTCCAGGGCCTCTTCGAGTTGCTGCTCGTTAATAAGCCCCTTGTCTATGAGCATCCTGCCAATCTGCTTACGCTCCGCTGGCCGTCGCATGATGACGACACCCCTTTATGATTGATATATCGTATTGGTGCTACCGCCTGACAATGCGCTACCCCTCCATTATAAGATTATAAGTTATTAACACTGTTTCGTCAATCCGTTTGAACAAGTGCCGCTCAGATACTGACCGGCCTGATGTCTGTATCTACCACTTCGGTATCACCTGGGACGGGTATATTCCCGGTCCGTCGTCCTCATAACTGAGTGGTAGTTCCACGGTGGCCCCACCTTGCCGGCTGGACAAATATATAGCCTTGATGACCTCCACCGCCTTGCGTGCTTCGTTGCCGGGTATCTGCGGCTCGCGGTCCTGGATAATTGCCTCGCACAGGTCCTCAACGTGGCGGCGGTGCCCAGCCGTGTCCAAAGCGGTGGGGTCGGCTGCCGCGCCCCGCGCCTCGTCTTCAACTGCCTCTTGGGCCTCTCCCTCAATGTCCCAGGCAACGATTTCCTCACCTTGTAGCTTTATAGTGCCGGCATCACCGTGAATTTCCAAGCGGCAATCGTAACCGGGGGTAACAGAGGTGGTCGCCTCTAACACTCCCAGAGCACCATTAGTAAACTCCAGTATAGCAACGGCAGTATCCTCCACCTCAATATTACGCACCAACCGCCGACAATAGGCGCTGACTCGGGCTACACCTCCCATAATCCACAGCAGCAGATCTACTGCATGCACTCCCTGGTTCATTAGAGCCCCTCCACCATCCATCTCCCAGCTCGCCCGCCAGTCCCCACTGGCATAGTACTCGTGGGAACGATACCACTTCTGGCAGCAATCCCCCAGCACCAGCTTGCCCAGCTTGCCATTGCGCACCGCCTGGCGGGTACGGTGCACGGCGGGGGCACTTCGCTTCTGAAACACCCCGGCCAGCTTTACGTTATTAGCGGCTGCCGCCTCAATCATAGCGTCCATTTTCTCCAGCGTAATATCCAGGGGTTTCTCACATAGGATATGCTTGCCCGCCTCGGCGGCGGCTATCGCTTGCTCAGCATGCAGTCCACTCGGGGTGCATATAGAAACTACCTGGACATCTTCCCGGGCCAGCAGCTCGGCGATATCGGTCACGTAGGGCACATTGTATTCCGCACCGACCTTCTGGGCCTTTTCCTCTACTATATCATAAACTGCGCGTAACTCGGCGTTGGCCGCCTGAGCTACAGCCTGGGCATGGAAGGGCGCGATGACTCCGCACCCAATAATGCCCCAGCCCAGCTTTTCTGTCGCCATAGTATCACCTCAGATCTTCGCAGAAACCATCTGCGTCGGTATAATTAGTTTACTTGCCGGTCCGAGCGGCCGGCGGTGAGCTTAATGCACTCATACTATAGGTTAGCACTTGCGGTGTCAAGTGATTTGTGCCGGGGCTGGTTGATGGGCACTCTACGACGACTGGCCAAGTTGTTCCTTGGCCTTCTCGGCTCCCTGCTTGGCCAGCTCATCGGCCCGGGTATTGTGTTCCCGGTCGATGTGGGAAATCTCAAAGCGCTCCAGACGCTGGATCAGCTTCTGAGTCCATTCATACAAGGGCTTAATGGCTGCGGCCCGCACTCGGTACTTACCCTGGAGTTGACGGCACATAAACTGGCTGTCGCTAAACACACGCACGCATCCCAACTCTCGAGAAAGCACCTCCGAGAGCCCCGCAATCAGGGCGCGATATTCGGCCACACCCACGGTCGTCTCGCCCAACGCGATAGCCCGCTCGGCAATCGTCTGGCCCCCGGGGCCTTTTAGCACAAATCCCGCTCCGGCTGGCCCGGGATTCCCCAGCGAGGCGCCGTCGGTATAAAGTATGGCCTGCAATTTCGGTTCCGTAGCCATAGTTATTCCTCGGTCGGTGAAGGCCGGGGCGGCAAATCTGCCTGGTCAATAGGCCGGGGCGGTAATTCCTCATTGGTTGGAAATACTGGCTGCTCCCCGGATTGGGTTCCCGGCGAAGTACCCTGGTTGCGTAGCTCGCGCGCCATCATCACCAAGTCGAAGCCTTCTTTGCGGATGCGCAGGTCATAATATATCAGCACTATGGCAATCATAGCTACTGGCCTGAGCACAATTTGGACCACCATACTTGCCGCCTGCATAATCGTTTGCATTAGGGCCGGATGGGCCTCCATAAGGGTAAAGGTCAACACGAGATTGAAGGGTAGAACCACCGCATAGGTGACTACTGCCACCATAAGCTGGAGTAAAAACCAGGTTAGGAATACCCGCCAGCCGTGACCGGCAACCAGATTATAAGACCGGCTCATCGCCTCGGTGCCCCATGACCTTTCCAAAGCCACGATGGGCGTGGCAATCAGAAACCACGTCCAGAAGACCACACCTGGTACTATGCAAAACAACACTCCTACTCCGACGACTACCGACACCGCCAACATTGTCAAAAGCAATTTCCACCACCGGGCCAACACCCGCCGGTAGACACTGGCCAGCGAAATCTGCCGGCCCAGATATATCTCTGATATCCCCACCGCCAGTGCTCCCTCGCTGAGGGGAAACAGCACTAACCAGGCTACTATCAGCAGCAGGAACATAGGAATAGACCCCGCCAGGGCCAGCCAAGGGATTTGTTCGCCGCCGGTAGCCATCAGATGGCGAAAGAGCAGGTAATTGACCACTATCTGTGTCCCCATCAGGGGCCCATGGACTACCGCCACAATCTCCAGCAAGGGGATAAAATTGTGGCGATACAGCCGAATCGCCGCATCAATGAGGTCGGCAACCTCCATTTTTTGCAGTGGTGGGATTTGCCGGGGTAAGGGCATTGGTCCCTCTTGAGTGATTTGTTATACGTAACTTTTTGCTCTACTGGCCTAAAGCTATCAGCCAAGATGACGATAATAACATTGCACTGACTCTGCCAGGGGAGACTGTCTTGTTTATTATTGCCACTATCATAATCGGCAGCCTAATACTATTGGGCCTGTGTGCCCTGGCTGGTTGCATGCTCAGCAGCCAGAACTCCCGTCGCCTGGAGCAATCTGATCGCCAGCAGACTTGGCCACGGAAGGCTTTGGGCTTTTAGCGAGTAACTGTATTTAGGTCCTCGTACCAATTATTCCTCTGTGGGGGCTCTCCGCCCCGCTTTGCGAGTCCGCCTTGGTGCTGAATACTTCGTCATTTCTGGGTAGTTGCTTCAGTTCCTGCTTGTGTCTGGTAGGTTGACCATACGCACTTTCAACCAGGACGCGGGCAGATAGTACTGGCTAACGCCTACCTGAGGGGTGGTTTCTTGCAATATTACCCAGAATAAGTTATAGTAAGGGTAGCGGTAAGCGCAGCGGGGCATTTTTGTCTACCTATCAATAAGGACATTATCGCAGCATCTGCAATAGAACAAAAGGCAGCGCTTTGGGAGGAATACTTTATGGACCTGCTAATCATTTCCGGAGGGAATCCCCTATCGGGCACAGTAGCTGTCAGTGGTTCAAAGAATGGTACGCTGCCGTTGCTGGCCGCGTCTGTCCTGATCAATGGCGAGACTATACTTGAGAATGTGCCCGATATATATGATGTAGGTACTATGATTCAGATGCTGCGCGCTCTGGGGGTAAAATGCACCTTCATTGCTCCGGGAACGCTCAAGATAGATGCCAGTGATATCCAGACAGCTTCTGCCCCGTATGACCTGGTTCGGCGCATGCGGGGCTCGTTTTATGTAGCAGGAGCCTTGTTAGGGCGGCTTGGCCAAGCCCAGGTGCCACTGCCGGGAGGATGTGTGATCGGTTCCCGGCCAGTGAATTTTCACATAAATGGTTTTAAGGCATTGGGGGCTGATGTTGAGGAAAAATACGGAGTGATGCAGGCCCAGGCCTCCCAGTTGCGGGGGGCAAAGATATTTATGGAGCCTCGCACCCGTAGTGTAGGGGCCACTATAAACATTCTATTAGCTGCGGTCCTGGCTGAGGGCAGGACCATAATAGAAAACGCCTCGCGGGAACCCGAGGTAATAGCCTGCGAGCAGTTCTTGAAGCAGTGTGGCGCCGATATCAGCAACGGCCAGGGGGCGCGGCTAATTATCAACGGGGTTGATGAACTGCACGGGTGCCGGTTCCGGTCTATTCCCGACCGGATGGAGGTGGGGACTTTTCTGTATGCCACTGCTGTGGCTGGCGGCGACGTCACAATCCAGGGAAGCCAGCCCCAACATATGGATATGGTGGTCAGAAAGCTGCGCAATGCAGGGATGAAGCTGGAAGTGGCCGCGGATAGCATCCGGATAGTGGCCGACAGACGCCCGGAAGCAGTGGATGTAATTACCGCCCCCTATCCGGGATTTCCCACTGATCTTCAACCGGCCCACGGGGTGCTGGCCTCATTGGCTAACGGCACTAGCATAATCGAGGAAACTATCTTTGACGCCCGTTTCAACTATATTGACGAGATAATCCGCATGGGGGCCAGTGCTAAAGTGGTCGGCCAGGTAGCTATCTTTAAGGGGACTGCTAAACTCAGCGGGGCGCCGGTGGAAGCCACCGACATTCGGGCTGGCGCTGCTCTGGTTATGGCTGGCCTGGCCGCCGAGGGCCAGACCGAGATAGATGGGGTGCATTTCTTAGACCGTGGGTATGAGACATTGACGAGCAAGCTCCAGTCCCTGGGCGCCAGAATCGTTCGGCGGGGGCGCGCTGATACCCAGGAGGCGCTATGCTTGGCCTAGGGGAACGCCTGGGCATTGACCTGGGCACTTCCAATATAGTTGTCTATGCCCGGGGCCGTGGTATAATCCTTCGTGAGCCCTCTGTGGTAGCTATTGAGCACCGCTCCCGCAAAGTCCTGGCCGTCGGCCAACAAGCCCAGGGCATGTTAGGACGGACCCCCGGTAATATTATTGCTCTGCGCCCGTTGCGCGACGGCGTCATTGCTGACTATTCCATCACCCGAGAGATGCTGGCTCACCTGATCCGCCGCGCTTGTGGCTTTGGGAGCCGGTTTCTGCGACCCCTGGTGGTGATATGTATTCCCTCCGGGGCTACCAGTGTCGAGCGGCGCGCTGCCTTGGACGCGGCGCGGGCTGCCGGCGCCCGCGAGGCCATTCCTATTGAGGAGCCGATGGCGGCGGCGGTGGGGGCAGGTTTGCCTATAGCCATGGCCGGCGGCAATATGGTAGTGGACATTGGCGGGGGCACCACGGATGTGGCGGTAATATCTCTGGGTGGTATCGTGGTTAGCGATTCAGTGCGGATTGGTGGTAATGACCTGGACGAGGCCATAATCCGTCACATGAAGCGGGTATACAACCTGGATATCGGAGAGCGCAGTGCCGAGCTGGTAAAGATCCAAATCGGCAGTGCCTTTGATATGGGCGAAGACCAGCAGATGGAGGTCAGTGGGCGAGATATTGTTTCGGGTCTGCCCAAGGTAGTCCGTATCAACTCGGCGGAAATCCGCGAAGCTATGAGTGAGGCTGTGATGCAGATCGTGGATCGGGTCAGAAGCATCCTGGAGCAGACTCCCCCCGAGCTGGCCGCTGACATTATAGAGAGAGGTATTAACCTCACCGGAGGTGTAGCCTTACTTGCCGGTATGGACCGCCTGCTGGAGTTGGAGACCGGCATACCCGTCCAGGTCGCCGAAGACCCTATCTCCTGTGTGGCTATTGGTACTGGTCGGGTGCTGGAAGAACTTAGTGTTTTGCGCCGGCATTCTGCTGGCAGACAGCGCCGGTAATAACTTCTCCTAATATGAGGTGAAACTCAATGCGACTTGCTGAACGTATGAGCCGACTGGGCACAGAAACTGCCTTTGAGGTTCTGGCCCGTGCTAAACAACTGGAAGCCGAAGGCAGAAGCATAATACACCTGGAGATTGGTGAGCCTGACTTTGACACTCCCCAACACATTATTGATGCTGCCTGTGAGGCGCTCAATAGTGGCTGGACTCATTACGGGCCCAGTGCTGGTGATCCAGAGTTCCGCGAGGTAATCGCCCAGCATATAAGCAAATCTCGGGGAGTGCAGTGTGAGGCCGATGAGGTGGTGGTTGTGCCCGGAGCCAAACCCATTATTTACTGGGGTATCACCGCGGTGGTAGACCATGGCGATGAAGTAATCTATCCTAATCCGGGATTCCCCATCTTTGAGTCAATGATTAACTTCGTCGGGGCTAAGCCGGTGCCCATACCGTTGCGGGAAGAAAATGAGTTTCGTCTGGACGTTGAGGAATTAGCCTCGCTGGTCACCGACAAAACGAGTATGATCATCATCAATTCCCCCCAGAACCCTACTGGTGGCGTGCTAACTAAGGAGGATCTGGAAGCCATCGCCGAGGTAGCGATAAGCAACGACATAATGGTGATGTCTGATGAGCCTTATGATCATATTCTCTATGAAGGCACTCATTACAGCATTGCCAGCCTAGACGGGATGAAGGAACGTACCATTCTTCTTGATTCCTTCTCCAAAACGTTTGCGATGACCGGCTGGCGGCTGGGCTATGGAGTGATGAATAAGGAGCTGGCTGCGCAAATCGCCAAGCTACAGACCAACTGTACCTCTTGCACTGCCTCATTCATCCAGCGGGCCGGCATCGCCGCGCTGACTGGTCCAATGGAGCCCAGCCAGGCAATGGTGGCTGAGTTCAAGCGTCGCCGCGACGTGATAGTAGACGGGCTGAACCAAATCCCCGGCATTAGCTGTCTGCGCCCTCACGGGGCCTTCTACGTCTTCCCCAACATCACGGGCACGGGCATGGACAGCCGTACTCTGGAAAGCAAGTGCCTGGAGGAGGCTAATGTTGCCGTCCTGTCCGGCACGGCCTTCGGCGAATACGGCGAGGGCTACCTGCGCCTGTGCTACGCTAACTCGGTAGAGAACATCCAAATAGCCCTGCAAAGACTCGGCGGTCTGTTGAGCAGATAGCGGCTCAATATTCTGAGTCAGACATATTGGATACCGTTGTGGGAGGGCCGTCCCTGGCCCGACCTGTGTCGCGGCGAGGACGCCGCTTCCACAGATGAGACGCGCGAGGGACACAATCTGACGGGAGTGAGGATGATGAACCAGCCACTGAGGCTCACTGGAATGATCGCATTGATGGTGGGCATGCTGATGTGGCTCGGTGGGTGTGGTGGGGGAAATCATGAGGCCGTTACTGCTCTTACCTCAAGTCCATCTGCCGTTCGCACAACTACACAGTATGCAGCGGAGGTCGTGCCAGCCAACGGTGGCTGCCTGCCGGGCGATATGGATGGCGATGGGAAGGCGAGCGTGGGCGACGCCATTAAGATTCTGCGCATTGTGGTCGGTCTGGATGATAATGTCCCCTGCGCCGATGCCAACGAAAGTGGCAGTACCGATGTAGGCGACGCCATTTTGGTGCTGCGCTGTGTGGTCGGTCTGGACCCCTGGCCGATTGGGGGCACTGGCGCCACCACCGTCTACGTTGTGGACAATCCCCCCACCGGTAGCCACGACCACTTTCGCGAGCTGACTGACGCGATAGACTATCTAAAGAACAATGTTAGTGATTCAGACCAATCGCGAACTGGTGGTAGACTCGCTCTCGTTTCCCTGCGACCTGAAAATTGAGGTAGACCAGGGCTATACGGGAAGAATCGCCGGCCCTGGGGCAAAACCTTTGGAAATAAATGCAGCAGGCGCTCTGAACCTGGGTGGTTTTACCATCTCCAATGCCGGCGGTGTCATCTTCAACGCCAACCGCCGGATTGAACTATCCGGCAACCATCTGCCGTCCAGTGCCGCGGTGAAT
>JALGTV010000225.1 GCA_029821215.1 Candidatus Zipacnadia bacterium
GGCGACAATCGCAACGATTCTAATGACAGTCATAGGTGGGGGCCACTGCCCCGGGAGAATGTGCTGGGCAAGGCTTTCTGTATATTCTGGCCTCCCTACCGCATCGGACTTATCCGCTCGGCCCAGCCGACACCAGCAGGGCCTGAATTGGGACGAGACGTCCGCGTCCGTCGGACCGAGCCCGCCGTGGCCTCCGCCGTGAGCCAGTCTGAGCGTTCATATTGAGCTTCTCCCAAGCCAATGAGCATGGGGACGCTCGCCTCCCTACTAAGGCATTATCATATATGCTACCGGCCGACCAGTCTCAGACTAATATACCAGAGACGGTTCCCCGACTTTCGCGGCGCGGTACACCTCGAACTGGGGAGCGGCAGCTTCGGGCCGAAGGTTATGGATGGGTGGCCGGAGTAGACGAGGCGGGGCGGGGCCCCCTGGCCGGGCCGGTAGTTGCGGCGGCGGTCATAATGCCGGCTGACTGCCGCGTGCCCCATGTAGTGGACTCCAAACTACTCACCGAGCCTCAACGCGAGTACCTCTACGAGCAGATAGTTACCACGGCGGTCACTTACGCAATAGGAGTAGTCAGCCCTCGCCAAATTGACGCCACTAATATCCTCTGGGCTGCCCAACAGGCCATGCAACAGGGATTGGCGGGGTTGTCTCCGCCCCCGGATTTTGCTCTCATTGATGGTCCCTTCTCCTTGCCCATATCCCTATCCCAGCGCGCCATCATCGGCGGGGACCGCAAGTGCTACTGCATCGCCGCTGCTTCCATTGTGGCCAAAGTTTATCGGGACCGGCTAATGGATTACTTGGCCCGTCTTTATCCCCATTACGGATTTGAGCACAATCGTGGCTACGCTACGCCCGACCATCTTCAGGCGCTACAGGAGTATGGTCCCTGCCCGGTGCATCGGTATAGTTTCCAGCCTATCCAGCAACGCCAACTGCAGTTGGAAGAGAGGTAGTTTTACGACTGGCCTGATGTCGGGCCTTTGCTTAGGGAGGATAATGTCAGTATCTTGAAGGTCTTAGCCGTTAAGTAGGCAATATTATAGCAGAGATGGTAAATCGCGACCAGATGCTACAGGCTTGCTCAGCGGATTAGCTGTCTGATGATGTTATAACATAGTTACCAGATCCACACTACCTACGGGGGCTGCCGATTATGTTAGCCCGTATTAACAGTGCTGCCGTGCTGGGGATAGACGCCTATTCGGTCCAGGTGGAAGTGGACATATCCCGGGGCCTGCGTAGCTTCACCATCGTGGGCCTGCCCGATGCGGCCGTCCGCGAAAGTCGGGAACGCGTGGAGTCAGCTATCCGCAACAGCGGCTTTGAGTTTCCGCTGGAGAGAATAACCGTAAACCTCGCCCCCGCCGACATTCGCAAGGAAGGACCCTCGTTTGACTTACCCATCGCCTTGGGCATTCTGGTGGCCACCGGACAGGTCAGCATTGAGGACCTGGATGAGTCAGTGCTAATCGGAGAGTTGTCGCTGGATGGTCACTTGCGGCGGGTTGCCGGAGCTTTGCCCGTGGCCCTGGGCGCCCGTTCCTGGGGCCAGCGGGCGCTGGTGGTTCCACCGGACAACGGCAAAGAGGCGGCAGTGGTAGATGACTTTGAGGTGTACACCACCCAGAACCTGTACGACTGTGTCTGCTTGCTGGAGAAGGGCTTTATGGATGAGCCAGTTACGGTCAGTGACGAGGAGTTGAGCCTGGATGCACCAGCTTACTCGGTGGACTTCTCGGACGTGAAGGGCCAGCAGCATGTCAAACGGGCTCTGGAGATTGCCGCCGCCGGCGGCCACAATGTGATAATGATTGGCCCGCCCGGGGCCGGCAAGACGATGCTGGCCCGCCGGATGCCTACTATCCTGCCTGCTATGTCGTTGGAAGAGTCTCTGGAGGTGACCAAGCTGTATAGTGTTTCTGGCTTGTTGGGGCAAGATACGGCCCTGGTTACCACTCGCCCCTTCCGCTATCCGCACCATACTGTCAGTACCGCCGGGCTGGTAGGCGGCGGCAGTATCCCTAAACCTGGCGAGGTCAGCCTGGCCCACAATGGCGTGCTTTTTCTGGATGAGCTGCCTGAGTTTACCCACGGTGCCCTGGAGGTGCTCCGCCAGCCGCTGGAGGACGGCACCGTCACTATCGCCCGCGCCCAGACTACTCTGACTTTTCCGGCTAACTTCCAGCTCATTGCCGCCATGAACCCCTGTCCTTGCGGCTATTACACTGACCCCCAGCGGCAATGCAGTTGTAGTCCCGGGGAAATATCCCGCTATCGCAAGCGCATCAGTGGGCCCCTGCTGGATCGCATTGACATCCACATTGAAGTGCCGCGCCTCACCCCTGACGAGCTGATGGATCGCCAGCCGGGAGAAAGCTCGGCGGCGGTGCGCACTCGCGTCATCGCGGCCCGTCAGAGACAGCGCCAGCGGTTCGCGAATACCAAGTTTCACTCCAACGCCCAGATGACTTCACGGGCCCTGCGCCACTTCTGTCCCCTCAGTGATGAAGTCGGATCGCTGCTGCGCACCGCCATTGACCAGTTCGCCCTGTCGGCCCGCGCCCACGACCGTGTCATCAAGTTGGCCCGCACTATTGCCGATCTGGAAGGTTCCGACGATATCCACGTCCCCCACATCGCCGAAGCCGTCCAGTACCGTAGCCTGGATAGAAAACTGTGGGGCTGAGCACAAAAGGAGAGGCTATCCGATGGCTCGTGTGTTAGTAACCTACTATAGCAGCACCGGTAATACCCAGCAGATGGCCGAACTGGTGACCCAAGGTGCTCAGGAAGTCGAGGATGTCCAGGTTGACCTGCGTCCAGTGGAAAATGTGACCCCTGATGACCTGCTGGACTACGATGCGATCATCATCGGCTCACCAGTTTACTACGGGACTATGGCTGCCGAGATTAAGAGTCTGATTGATGAGAGCATTGTCCACCACGGGAAGCTTGATGGCAAGGTAGGCGGGGCCTTTGCCTCTTCCGGCGGCCCCGGTGGGGGCAACGAAACGACTGTGATGGACATCCTCAAGTGTCTGCTAATCCACGGCATGATTATCAAGGGTGATGCCGAAGGCGACCACTATGGCCCTATTGCCGTGGGCGCA
>JALGTV010000011.1 GCA_029821215.1 Candidatus Zipacnadia bacterium
TGGACATCGGCGATACAGGCCATATACCGATCGGCTTCGTTGGTGATTTCATACCAGTGCTCCAGCGGCCATTCCTCAGCCTGGTAAGCTGTCTCCACTACGGAAAGCATCAATCGCTCCAGTTCGCCACCATAGGCCTGAATGCGCTCGTATTCTTCGTCACTGAGAGGCTGGTTAGTCAGGTGCTTCTCAGCGCACCGTTTCAGGAATAGTAGCAAGTCTTCCAAATCCTCATATTTGCTGGCCAGTTTTTCCGGTAAAACACCCTGCTTCTGCAGGCCGGTGCGGGACAGGTAAGTGAGGAAAGCCAGGCGGGCGTAAACTTCCGGATACGGCTCCACATAACCCTTGACCGGTATCCACGGCGGCCCGCCCATCTCGGCTCCGGACTGCTTTCCATATAGGATAGTATCATGGCGCAGCTCGGCCCAACTGCCCAGGGAGGTGTTGAGTTCCTTATCCAGCCAGGCCTCGTTGCGCATGAAAGTGGGATAGCCCTCGCCCTTCTCTTCTAACAGCGGTAGCCCCAATACATATTGGAAAGCCATTTGCTAAGTGGTGTATCCGCGAACTCCTCTATGAGTTTGTCTATCTGGCTTTCGTAGTGGGCATACCGGCCCTCATCATACAGATCCAGCATAATGCTGCGGGCGCGCTCGGAACCCAGCACGGCCATTACATCCAGCCCCTTGGGCATATGGCGCCACGCCTGGGGGTCATTGGGGCTCATGCCCTCCTGTGGACCGACGAGGGGATAGACCAGTTGCTGCAGCGCGTATGAGTCAGGAATGAACCGCTGGCCCATAAAGCGGAACTGGCGGCTCTGGGGAGTGGCTGCGACCGGCTCGAGCTGGCCGCGGGCATCGGCTTCCAGGAAGGCGGGAGCTATCTGAGGTGGGGACAGCTTCGCTCGGGCCTGGCTGATAAACTGGTCAACTTGCGCAGTGGCGGCGATGTCCTCAAGGGTAAGCTGCTCACCGAACACCTCGTTGACCACAGGCAGATACTGCTGGTAGGTCAGGTCATCGGCGCCGCCCACGAAGAACTTGGTCGGCTCATAAATGGTCATCCACAAATCCTGCATTTCCTCATTATCAGTGATGAACTTAGTAATCAGCAAGGCCTGCTGCTGATGGCGACGGATCAGGTCGGGACTGCCATTTTCATCCAGCTCAAAGCCTACCAGGCCGTACCACATCAGCCCCCGGAAGTATTTTTGCAAGGTTTCAGTGCGGGTGTAGTGGCCGCGGGGATTGAACTGAGTGTAGTGAATGGTGCGCTCCATAATCGGGGAGGGGAGGCGCTGGGCATGAGCCTTGATGTTAGCCAGTTCTTCGGCCACCAGGGCGGCAGCCTCGGCTGGTAGCTCGGCGGGGGGCTGCCAGGAGCCGGCCAGCAGGCTTTGGGCTACTGCGAAATAAGCCACATTGCGCAGGGCGGCATCTTTGAGACTATCACCAGCCGCCTCATACTGGGTTTTAGCCGCAGCTAAGCACGCGTCAGTCAAAGAAGATGTGGTACAGATGCAGCACCGAATCAACGGTCACGAAGTTGGGCATAGGGGCATCGTCTTCGCCCTCACCCCAGTCGTACTCTTCATACAACATAAAGATCTGCTCTTTGGTGTCAGGGATGACTACGAAGCCGTTGTTAGCTAATTGGCGCCTGTGGTGATTGGTTAGCTGGCGAATCTGGTGGACATTGCCGACGGTGGACAGATCAGCGGCGATCTCATAGGAGGGTACGGCGGGGGTAATAGTGACTTGGTACTGTGGTGGTATTTCCACCACCGGCTTTGTCTACTACCAATAGCAGGCAAACCAGCAAATAGATGAGCCTATTACGCATCGTGGACCACCTCACTGGAAGAGACTTGTAACCGGCGGTAACAACAGGATGGTGGTTGGGGCAAACAGGTGTCGCGGCCTACCAGTGCCCACCAGTGATGTTATTCAGTGTCAGCGTCGGGAGGCGAATCAGCAACATTCAGAGGCGGTAGCGGAGATGCGCGCTCTGGCATTTCTTCAGCCGGCTCTTCCTCTTCATCGCCGCGCCGGCCGTAGCCGTAATAGTAATAGTAGTAATAGTAATAATAGTAATAATCGCTTGTTGTCGCCCGGAGCTTGTTGGCACCATCTCATTGAAGGCCCGGCGGGTCACTTGGCCGGCTTCAGCCACGAGAATAGTCTGTTCAATCCGAGAGGCCAGCACAATAGCATCAGTCAGCATAATGGCCGGCGGGGAGTCAAATAGCACAATATCGGCTTGCTCGCGGAGGCTACTAATAAGGGCGGACATTGCGCTGGAATCAAGTAGCTCGGCCGGGTTAGGGGGCAGGGGCCCGCTGGCGAGGAACTTGAGGTTATCCACTTCGGTCTCCTGCAAGGCCTCCTCCAGCGGTAGTTCTCCCACCAAGACGTTG
Source organism: Candidatus Zipacnadia bacterium (assembly GCA_029821215.1). Lineage (GTDB taxonomy): Bacteria > Armatimonadota > Zipacnadia > Zipacnadales > Zipacnadaceae > JALGTV01. The sequence continues at coordinate 2,423 of JALGTV010000011.1, forward strand.
GTCAGGCCCAGGGCGGAGTCACAATTCATAAAGCGGTGCAGGGCAGGACGGCGCAGGTCAGTATCCACCAGGATTACCGACTGACCCGCCTGGGCAAAGACTACCGCCAGATTAGCCGTGACCAAGCTCTTGCCCTCGCCAGCGCCGGCGCTGGTGATTAGGAAGGTCTTGGCCGGGGTATCAACGAGGGCAAAATTGATATTGGAACGCAGCGTCCGAAAAGCTTCAGCAGGCGGGCTTTTGGGCGTCTCCAGTGTTACCAACTGGCGGGGCTCCTGTTCGGCCCAAGGGACAATCCCCAGGAAGTCTACCTCGGTCTGACGGAGGATATCGTCAGGGCTACGCATAGTCTCGTCTAATGCTTCCAGCAGTAACGACAACATTATTCCAGCAAACAGGCCCAGCATCCCGGAGAATATCAGGGCCCGAATGACACTGGGTTTTATCTCGTGGGCCCGGATTGCATAGTCCAGGATCTGGGCAGTACCTTGCTTGGTGGCTTCGCGCAGTTTATTGTCGCGCAGTTCCTGGAGTAGGGCGCCATAGGTAGTGTGGGACAAATTGGCCTTATCTGCCAATTGAGCTAAGGTGGCTTCCTTGTCCATCAGGTGAAGTAATCGGTCGTTCGTGGCCTTAGCCAGGTCCTGTAAGGCAGCGATGCGTCCCCGCAGTTGTGCCGCCTCCACCAGGGCAGTGTCCAGTTGGGCTTTGACTTGCTGGCGGGTCTGGGGGCCAGCGACGACGGTGGTTGGTATAGTGGCGGGAAGTTGCTGGATTTGGGCCGCAAGTTCGTCAGCCTCACTCGTTAACTGTTGAATGGCGGGATGGTCGGGGGTATAGCGAGCCTTCAATTTGATCAAAGCCAGGCGAGTGGTATTCAATTCCTGCTGAAGTTGAGCGCGCAACGGATTGGCGGCAATCAGTTCTTCCACCTTGCTCTGCTTGGTGCTGGCGTATTTAGCGCGAAGTGCCGCTATTTGGGCATTAGTGGCAGCTAACTGGGCCTGGGCCGCGCTCACAGATGACTTATACTGCTCGATGGCTGATAGCAATGCCTCACTGGCACGAGGATTACTAATACCCCACCGTTTTTGTAACTTCTGCTTTTCACGCAGTGCCTGCTCGTATTCAGCCTGGGCTATATCGAGCTGGTCCTCCAGGAATTCGACCGCGTTACGCTCCTCACTGCGACGTAAATCAGCACTGGTCTCGACAAAGGTTTCAGCGGTTTCATTGGCAAAAGCAATAGCATACCGCTCGATGGGGTGGACTGCTTGGATGCGGATCCGGTCGGGGCGCATTACTTGAACAGTTATGCTGTCAGCAATCTCGCGGGGATTGACGATAATGCGCTGGCCCGAAGTGCGGGAGGCCAGGCGTTCGGCAGTTTTGGCCGCGTTTCTGGCGCTGCCCGCCAGGGCCGCTTGTGTCTCCAGTGACACCCGCTCGCCGCCGGCTGCTGTGCCACCCTGCGCCCAAAAGAACTGTTGCGGCTGGGGGCGGATCCAAACCAGCGAACTATCCTGGTATTCAGCCCGGTACGAGACAGCATATACGCCGCCTAAAAGCATAGCCGCCACACCTATGACTATTACGAACCACTTGCGCTTGTTGATGATGCGCAAGTAGTCTCGCGCATCAAATCGCGGTGCTGTCGGCTCCACGGTATCTCAACAGCTACCTTTCCTTACCTGGTCACTAAGACGCAGCAGATGTAGGGTATCTGTTGGTCAGTACTACCCGTAAACAACAGTATGAACATAACAATATTGGGCAGAAAAGTCAAGTGGGTCTGGCTGCTTTTCCCTGGTAGCGGTCGGGCAATCGTTGCAGGGAGGGAGGATATGACGTAGAATATGTGCAACATACTAGGCAATGACATGTATACCCCAAGTGGACTGATTTCTAACCCACTGGAGCCCTAAGAAGCTGATAATCAGTGAATATTGGTACCAGAATATTAGCCTTCATCTGCCGTATCTGCCCGGTGTGTATCGCCCGTCGGCGGTGGCCGCAGTGTGGGTTTTTTCGTTATATAAACCGGTACGAACATTGGTGCCCTGCCTGCCGTGCCTATCGGCGGCTGAATCGCGAACGAAGGTCGTCGGATAGGGCGAGAAGAAAGGAAGAAGAATCATGAGCCGCGGACGGCAACTACTTGACGAACTAAATGAGCGGGTTGTGGTTTGTGAGGGAGCTATGGGTTCAATGCTCGCTGCCCAGGGGGTTAAGTATCGCAATACGGGAGAAGTGAATCTCACCCACCCCCAGATTGTAACTCAGATTCATCGGGCCTATCAGCAGGCGGGAGCTGAAGTCTTTCAGACCAACACCTTTGCTGCCAATCTGGGTATGCTCCGACGGGCGGGACTGGCCGGGCAGGCAGCCCAGATACAGGCGCGAGCTGTACAGTTGGTACGGGAAGCAGTGGGGCCGGAAGCCTATGTGGCAGCCAATGGGGGGCCTACTGGTCAGCTACTGGAGCCGCTGGGCGAGTTATCCTATGCAGAGGCAGTTTCCATCTACCGCCAGCAATTTGAGGTGATGCTGGCCGGGGCGGTGGACTTTGTGTTGTTGGAGACGTTTGAGTCTCTTGAGGAAGTCAGTGCTGCCATAGAAGGAGTGCACGCCGTAGGAGCTGACCTTCCGGTGGCTGTCACGATGTCCTTTTCTCTGGCCAACGGTCGCACCGCTATGGGCACGGATGGCGCTACCGCCGCCCGGGAGTTAGCTGGGCGGGGAGTGGACATAGTTGGGGCCAATTGTGGGCATATTGAGGGCTTGCTGACTGCGATTCGTGAGATGAGTGAGGCAGTAGACTTGCCGCTGATGGCTCAAGCCAATGCTGGCCAGCCTGAGCTAATAGGCGGCGAAACTGTCTATCAGGCTACGCCCCGAGAGTCGGGGGAGCTGGCCGCAGAACTGATTAGTGCCGGAGTGCGGTTGATCGGGGGCTGTTGCGGAACTACGCCCCAGCACATCCGCGAAATCGCCCGGGTAGCTAAGGCGTGCGCTTAAGGGGATAGCATAGTTCAGTGTAGTTGCACTATTGGTGGCCCAAGTGTATGATGATGTGAAGAATGCCGCCGTATGACTCGTAGGCGGTATTTGACTGAGTAACTAAGAACTGCAAGGAGGCTACAAATATGGATGCAGAGACTTTGCGCTACGATGAAAACCATGCCTGGGTGAGGTCGGAGGATCAAACCGTCATCATCGGGATTAGTGATTATGCCCAGGACCAATTAGGTGACATTATCTTTGTGGAGTTGCCCCCGGAAGGTGAAGTAATAACAGCCGGCAACCCCTTTGCCACCCTGGAATCGGCCAAAGCCGTCCAGGATGTCATCGCTCCAGTCAGTGGTGAAGTGGTGGCGTGTAATGATGAGCTGCTCGACGTGCCGGAAACTATCAACGAAGACCCCTACGGCGCCGGCTGGATGGTGGAGGTCAAGCCGGAAGAAGGCTTCTCGCTGGAGGCACTGATGACGTATGAGCAGTACCTGGAGATGCTGGAGAGTGAGGAAGAGTAGTACCTAACGGTATTTGTGAGTCTAAGAGAACGGGCGTGTTGATGTGCTCCCGGGGTCTTAGTCTAATCAATGCCAAAGGGGCCAGATTATTGAGTATGTAACACCAAAGAGGTACTCAAGAATGTCCTCTTTGACTTCAAACAGTGCCGCGACGATCAGTACCAGCACCCACATGAGCATTACCTGGTTATTGAGAGCAAGTCGCCAGGAGAATTTTCGGCTGCTGAACCTATAGACAGTAAAACGAGGCAGAAGGAGGGGGACCGCCTGGCGATAGGTTTCAAATTGCTCCGGGTAGGCAACAGATAGGGTCTGCTCTTCTCTTCTGACCGTGAATGCGTAGATGACTGCGGCTGCGATCGCTGCCCCCACGGCTACATACAGGCTATTGACCATAAAGCAATAGCCTATCAAAATAATAAAGCTACCTAAATACAGAGGATGGCGCACGTAAGCATACGGGCCGGAGGTACATAGCGTCGTATTTCTGCGCAGGTGGCCCAGAGCCCAGGTGCGCAAAGCTAATCCGGCCAGGATAGGCACAAGGCCCCAGGCATCAGTTAGGTCAGTGGGACGAGCCAGAATGAGAGCGACCACCACCGCCGCGAAATGGAAGTGGCATCGGTATTCTGTGACCCAATGCTGGATGGCTGTGATGGGTCGGGAGGTCGCCAGACGGGAAGAATCTTGTGCTTGTGTATGCTGGGTCAATTCCTGCTCGGCAGGGCACATCAGCAGAAAAGTCCTTTCTATTTTACCGATTTAGTATGTTAGACTTACTGGGCCAGGTAAGGTTTCTTGCCACTCCACAAAAGGTAGGATAACAGTGTCAGACAGTTCCGTCAACAAATGGCGACTAATACTGAGCGGTCACAGCGATGGCTATACGAATATGGCGGTGGACGAGGCGATAATGGAGGCGGTCAGCGCGCAGCTCGCCCCGCCGACCTTGCGCCTGTATGGCTGGCGACCACCAGCAGTTTCCCTGGGCTATTTCCAGGAAGTGGATGAAAGTATAGATACCGAGGCGATACAAGAGCGCGGCTGGGACCTGGTGCGTCGCCCTACCGGGGGCCGGGCTATCCTCCATGATGACGAAGTCACCTACTCAGTGTGCGTGCCCCAGCAGTTGCTGCGGCATGGCAGCAGCGTCATCAAATCCTACCGGGAGCTGTCGCGCGGGATTGAAGCAGGATTGCAGCTTCTGGGTGTGGCGGCCCAGTTGGGCAAGCAGCCGGCTAATCATAAGGCGAGCGGTCGCGACTTGCCTGCTATCTGCTTTGCTCAGACAGCCCGAGTGGATATGACTGTGGACGGGCGCAAGATTGTCGGCTCGGCCCAGGTGCGCCGTGACGGGGTCATTTTGCAGCATGGATCAGTACCGCTGACCCTGAATCCGGCTGACCACTTGGCAGTTATGCCGCCGCGCAACGGCACCACAGGAGATAGGGATCTCCAGAGAGCGGTAAAGACAGTATCGGAGGCGGTCGGGCATCCTGTCTCCTTCGCCGAAGTTAGCAGTGCTCTCATAGCCGGGTTCAAGGATGCTCTTGGCATTGAGTTTGGGGAGGGGTCGCTGACGACAGAGGAGAGACAGATGGCCGCGCGGCTGCGGGCGGACAGATATGGCACCAGGGAATGGAACTATACGCGCCCTGGCCAGCGGTAATTCGCTATCACCTTACGGGAAAGGTTAGGACCATTATGCCGGTCGGATTGGACCAGCCGCCATCAATACCCCGGCCAGACAGATAAACCGCGGGCGCTGTGGCAACGACGAATTGTCCAGGCGGCTAAGCAAATGGGCTTCACCCAGGCCAGCGACTTCTGCCAACCTCAGATGGGTCAGCAGCTCACCGTGTATGTCCTTGATGAGGATAACCGGGGCAAGTGATGCTGATTTTTTTAGATAGCCGCCCACGAGCCTAACTATGCCCCGGGCGGCGCAGTCGGTGCCCCCGCAGTTGCTCTTAGAGCGTTCGGCCGGCTCACAGTGGGAACTTGATATTAGCCGAGACGCCGACTCCTCCTACCCCTTTGATGCTGGTGGTACCGGTGCTGGCAATGGGAATCAGTCCTCGAGCCCGCAGATGGCTTCCAGGCGTCCACTCTACTTCGGCGACTGCTTTGACTTTGGCCACTTGCTCGGCGGGCCCCATAACCTGGGCGGCACCGATAGCAGTACCCGCACCGACTCGCAGAATGGGGACCACCTTGGTCTGGCCGGCAATTTCGGCCTGGTGTTGCCCCAGCAAGTCATTGATGACCCCGTTGATATCCTCGCCGAAGTGTTTGACGACATAGCCGATGCCCAGGAACTTGACAACTGAGCCCAGGTCCAGGGCCTGTACTGACCGGGGCCCGGTGCCGAAGCCCACTATGAAGGCGCTCAGTATGAAAACCACGGCCAGCATATGCCAGTAATTGCGTTTGTTCATCATCGCACCTCCTTAGAAGCGGTAATCGCCCAGGCCGGTAACCCCGACGCCCTGAACGCGGGCCAGGGTCTGACCAGGGACCTTAGTGGAAATGGGCACGTACACGTCTATTTCTACCATATCTCTGTAATGAGTCTCCAGTTGGGCCACAGCCTGCACCTGATCTACCGCTGACTGAGGGCCATTGATGCGGGCGACCCCTATGCGGATGCCTTCCAATACGCTGACTATAGGGACTATCTTGTTCTTATAGGGTTCAGGTGACTGCCAGCCAGCTTCGGGTACTACGGCTTCTTCGCCAGTCTCTTCGGTGGGCTCCGGCTCAGGTTCTTCCTCTGGCTCCCCAGCGGCCTCCTCCGATGTCTGAGGCGATTGGAGGTCCTCTTCGATTGGCTCGCCCTCTTCGGTTTCTTCAGGCTCACCCGATTCTGCGGACGGCTGTGGGGCAGTTTCCTCGGATGACGGGAGACCCGATAGGGCATAGGTGATGTTGCTGGCCCAGTGCTCGGCCAGTTGATGGGGGGTGCGGCCCACCGCATCAGCTTCGGCATCGTTAACTGCAACCAGAAGCATCTGCGCCATTAGCACCATCCACTGCCCCTCCATCTGCTCAGCGGCGACCTCGTCGGGTTCGGTCCCGGCCGCCAGTTCGTCGTTGATACGCTTGGCCATAATCATAGCCCGCTCGTAGCCGGTGAGCCCGCCGGAGGTAGTCTGCACTTGCAAGACCGTCTCTCCACCTATTTCCAGGACACCCTGTTCCTCCTCACCTACCCATACCCGGCGGGCGACTACCTGAGGATCAGCTTCGGTTTCCCCAGCAGGCTCTAATTCGGCCGCGGCGGCCGCAGCGTCCGCACCCAGATAACCGCGGGCTACTGTGCCCCCATAGAAGGCAACCGCGCCGGCTACTAAGATGACTGCTGCTACCAGCAGCTTCTTGCCGACCTTAAGCTTGTCCATATACACTTCCTCCTTTCTTCATAAGCTAATAGTTACGCATATATACATTACACCAAACAGGCTACCAATTCCTCCTTGGCCTGTTTGCACTGTTATATTTACTGGCGGCTTGCTCCGAGTGCCGGGGCGGTTGGGGGAGGAAGGAGATGGACAGAGGGCGCAGTCGGTGGTGGCGGGAATGACGCCCTTTATGGTATAATTGAGGGTGATGACTGGTAAATCTGCCCCTTATTGTGAGCTATATTGTGACCCATACTACCAGCAATGATGAGTTTGGTGAGGTTATTGAAGAGAACTATCAGCGGGTCTACAATGTTATTTATCGGTTGATAGGTCAGGAGCACGAAGCTGAAGACCTGACCCAGGACACTTTCGTCAATGCCTATCGGGCCTGGGACCAATTTCGCGGTGATAGCCAGGTTTATACGTGGCTGTACCGGATTGCCGTCAACTTGACTAAGAATCGGCTGGAGCGATGGGGTCGCCGCCGGCAAGCACACAGTTTCTCGTTAGATGAGCCGATCGCTTATGACCAGGATGACTCCCAGCCCCGGGAGGTGGAAGACTGGTCACGCAATCCGGAGTTGATAGCCACTAATCAGGAGCTGGGAGATGTGGTAGCCGCCCAGGTCAACCAATTGCGACTGGAGTACAAAGAAGTGATAGTATTGCGTGACTACGAGCAACTTCCCTATCAAGAGATTGCCGATATCCTCGGCTGTAGCCTTCAAGCGGTCAAATCCCGCCTATTTCGCGCCCGCAGTATTCTGCGGGAGTCGTTGGCGGAGTATCTGAATGCTTGTCCGTAGAGCTGTCAGGGATATAGAGAGGTAGCACAGGCACTGGCAGCGAAACTGTAAGTAACCTGGCTTGTCATAGTGAGCAGACAAAACAGAGGAGAGAGACTATGTCATTGCGGCGAATGTACCGATATCTGGCGGGTGCCGGACTACTAACCCTGCTAACATTGACCAGTGCTGGCTTAGCGGGAGCCGAAGAGCAGCCGCTGATTTCCGGGCTGCGGGTGGAGGGCAATCAGTATATCTCAGCGGATGCCATCACTGACGAAGTTAAGGACATCCTCAAGGTGGGCCAGTCTTACACCGAGCAGAAGGCCGTCGCGGCTCGCCAGGTCATAATGGATATGGGCTACTTTGATGAGGTAGCCATTTCCTATGAGCTTACTGAGGCGGGGGTGGAGGTGGTAATCACAGTCCTGGAAAAGCAGCGCATTGAAGACATTGTCTTCGTGGGCAATACTGTCTTTGATGATGAGGCTCTGGCGGAAGTCATTTTCAGCCAGATTGGGCATGTGGTGGACAGTCGGGTGGTGCGGGGGGATGTGCGGCGGCTGGAGGAATACTACCAGAAAGAAGGCTACTTCATCTTTATCCCGGAGGCTGGTGTTGACCAGTTTGGGGTCCTGACCTTTGTCATAAATGAAGCGCGGCTGGAAGAGATAGTTATTGAGGGGCTGAAGAAGACTAAGGAATGGGTAGTGCGCCGCAATATTGACAGCCAGCCGGGCGACCTCTATCAGGAAGAGAAGCTGTATAACGATCTGCGGCGCATCTTCAATATGGGCATCTTTGAAGATGTCAGACTGCGGAGCCTCCAGCCGGGCACTGACGAGCCTACTAAAGCGGTGAGGGCGATAATTGAAATCACCGAAAAGCCCACCGGCATGGCTTCCCTGGCGGCGGCCTACAGTGAGCTGGACGAGTTTGTGCTGATGATGGACATCCAAGAGAATAATCTGCGGGGGCGGGCCGAGCGGGCTAAACTCAGTTTAGAGATGTTCGGACGCACCAGTTACGATGTCAGCTTGTTTGAGCCTTATCTGGATCAGCGCGACACGTCGCTGGATATTAGTCTATTTGACACCGAGCGGCGGCGCCGATTCATGGGTGGGGCAGCCGTATCACTGCCTGACGAAGAATTCCGCGAGCGCCGGGCTGGCGCCGTCATAAAGGTCGCCCGCCCCACCTCAGCCACTGAAAAGATAAGTATAAGCCTGCGCACCGAAAAGGTGTCCAGTTCCTTCTTCCAGGGTACGCGCACGCTGGGTTCAGTAGGCGGATTTGCTCCCGGTACGATGGTCGCACCGCAGCAACTCTCCGGTCCGCTCCCCGACCGGCGGGGCAAACCGGGGCCTGATAATCCTGACCTGGAGCCGGACAAACCCGGTCCCGGCGATATGGTCCAGCCTATCGTGGTGGCTGCACCTCTTCATCCGGGCGGCCGGGTGAACAGCGTGACTCTGGGCTGGGTCAAAGATACGCGCGACATCATTGCCAATCCCACCCAGGGTGGGTATCGGGGCTTGAGTTGGGAGTCGGCGGGGGGCATTATGGGGGGGCAGGAGTCGTTTCAACTCTATCAAGTGGAGGAGCGGCGCTACTTGCCGATGCGGGGTGGTGATGATGTCCTGGCGATGCGGTTGCTGCTGGGGCTGAGCAGTGGGGGAGTGCCGCTGTTTGACTCATTCAGCGCTGGTGGGGCCCGCACTCTGCGCGGTTATGAGCAAGACCGGTTCCGAGGCGAAAGGCTGGTATTGGCCAATGCCGAATACCGCTACCGGATGTCGGAGAGTCTAACGATAGTAGGATTTGTGGATGCTGGTGATGCCTTTGGGGGCAAGTTCCGCACGGTCGTGCCCGGCTTTGATATTGAGGCCGAAGACCAGGACTTCAGTATGCACCTGGGGGCGGGAGTGGGTATCCGAGCGGACACACCCCTGGGGCCGCTACGCCTGGACTTTGGCTTTGGTGAAGAGGGCAGTCAGGTGCATTTTGGCTTTGGTCATACCTTTTAGGGCCCTACATCAGGAATATTGGGAGGACCGACACGGAAAGGAAATCTGGCCTATGTATAAAACAGCCCCTATAAGCTATTTGGCTGTGTTATTGATAGCTATAACTATGGTAGCCTCGCCGGCGGTTGCCCAACAGCCCGCCGGGCGGCTGCGTATAGCCGTGGTGGACATCGACAAGGTGGGTGATCAGTACCAAGCCCTCGCCGAGAAGGATGCGGAACTGAGACAATGGATGACAGCTCAGCGGGAATATCTGCTCCAGTTGGAGGAGTTTGTTTTCCTGTCCCAGGAGAACTTCAAGGAAGTCATGCAACTGATTGAGCTTTCGGTGCCTCTGCCGGAGGACAAGGCAACTCGCCTGGAAGAATTGCGGCGGATCTCGGGGGATAAGTACCGGCGATACCTGGACCTGCAGGCTAAAACTGAGCGCAGTGCCGAGGAGAAAGAAGAGTTCAACAGTCTGGGAGAAGCGGCTAACGCGCGCCGCCAGGAGCTGGCGCAACTGGAGGAGGCCGTAGTTGCTGAATACCGACAAAAAGTGGACGATGCGCAACAAGTGCTCTTGCAGGAAGTTGATAAGATCATTGCTCAATACGCCCAGGAAAACGGCTATGACCTGGTGCTGGACCAGGCCTGGGTATTCTATGGCGGCGAAAATATAACCGACTACATCATTGAACAGCTTAACCAGCCTCCCAGTAGTCAGTTAGAGACACCCAGCGAAGCAGAAGTAGCCCCGGAGACGCCACCAGTAGCAGAAGCGTCGCCTATCGCCGAACCTCCCGCCGAAAGTGCCGAAAGTGGTGAGGAGGAGAGTGGCGACGGGTAGTTGGGACGGCGCAACGAGTAAAGTCTACCTGTCGGTAGTGCTGTCGGCAACAGTATTGTTGGCATTCTGGCCGGCACTAATTAGTTGCACCCCTCCCAAAGCTGCAACCAATTCCCCCCTTACACTGTCAAAACTCAAGAAGGGGTATGTATACCTGGCAGAATTGATGCCAGCACATCCCCTGTATAGGGAGTTGTGCTCGTTGCAGGCGCATATCAACCGCCTGCGCGGTGGGGCGCAGCTTGATATTGCTGACGATATTGGTCGGGCGTGGGAAAGTCCGGTAATTCTGGGGCCGATAGGCATTGATTACCCTATGCGGCTCCTGGGACAGCGACGCCAGGACTGGTGGGAGAACTTACCTATCCTTGGCTATGGGCCAACCATAGGGCTGCCCCAGGACCTGGAGGCGCGGCTCGCCTGGCGCCAGCAACAGATTCAGCAGCAGACCGCTCAGAAGCTGCGCCAGGCTGAGGCGGAGGAGAGTGGCCGGCTGGCTCAATTACGTATCCAGGCTAAGGCGCGGTATCAAAATGAGCTAAACAATTTGGATCTGGAGCTGAGTGTACCGGACGATAAAATCCAACAGAAGGCCGCGCAGCGCCGCCAGGAAATTGAGCAGCAGATCACTGAAGAATTATCTCGGGAGGCCACCCGCGGCGAAGATAGGCTCCAGCAACTACGGGAGAAACTGAAACAGCAGGAGAACCAAGCAGTAGCTAAGGCCCGGCAGGAGCTTCTGACTCGTAGTCAGCAGCGGCGCAGTGAAATAGGAGCAGAGGAGGGCCAGTTACGCCAGCAATTACAGCAGGGACTGGAGATGGTGGGGGAGCCGCCGTGGTTGGAGGACGCATTGGCTGCTGGCCGGCGACTGCCGACTCCACAACCGGAGGAAGCTGAGGTGCTACGCGATCAGGCTTTCGTTCACTGGCGGGCGGCGCGAAGAGAGCAGTTGGAGCGACTGATAGCGCAGCGGGCGTCGTTAACGAGGGCTATTGCGGCGGGAACGCGGTCGGCGGCCCGGCGGGTAGCGTGGGAGGAAAACCTGGACCTGCGGCTGCTGCCCGACGAACAACGACATGGTTCTGATATGACTAACATAATTGCGCAGAAGTTGGCGACACTATGGTCACCACACGAATCTACGAGCGTGAAGAGGAGCAGATAAAGTGGACAATATAGCATATCCTCTGGGACAACTGGCTGCGCTAATAGACGGAGTGGCAGAAGGCGACGGTACAGTGCATATCACCGGGGTCAGTAACCTGGATGAAGCCGAGGAAGGCCACATTGCTTACGTTGCTGAGCTGCATCTGTTGCCGCAGGCCGAGAATTCCAAGGCGGCTGCCCTGATAGTGCCTCCTAATGCCAAAACTACCCGTAAGCCGATAATCATCACCGAGGACCCCCGCCTGGCCTTCAGTAAGGTGTTACAGCTTTTTGCCCCTGAGCGGCGGATGCCCGCAGGTACTGACCCCCGCGCTGTGGTGGGCCAGCACGTTTCTATGGGTGCCGACGTAGCTATCGGAGCTTGTGCGTTTGTGGGGGACAACACCGTCCTTGGTGATAATGTCGTCATCCATCCCTTGGCCTATGTGGGCCACGAGGTTATCATTGGTGATGATACTGAGATCCATCCCCATGTATATATTGGTGATCGTGTCAGTCTGGGCCAGCGGGTCATAGTTCACAGTGGGGCGACGGTTGGTGCTGATGGCTTTGGTTATCTGCAAACCGATGAGGACCACCGGAAGATTCCGCAGATTGGCACGGTAGTTGTGGAAGACGATGTCGAGATTGGTGCTAATTCTACCGTAGACAGGGCGACCGTCACAGCCACGCGTATTGGCCGGGGGACTAAGATTGACGACCAGGTTCACGTCGCCCACAATGTAGTGATAGGCGAGAATGGCCTACTGTGCGGGCAGGTGGGCATTGCCGGCAGTGCCCAGATTGGCAACAATGTGATGATGGGTGGTCAGGTCGGCGTTAATGACCACATTTGCATCTGTGATAATGTAGTTATCGGCGGCGGGGCGAAGGTCTACGGTGACATTACTGAAGCGGGAATATACTCAGGAATTCCGGCCCGTCCCCACCAACAGCGTCTGCGCAGTCTGGCCTACCAGCGCCGCTTACCTGATCTTGTTGAGCGGATAAAGCAATTAGAGGCGCGCTTGGCTGAGCTGGAAGACACCGACCGTAGCCAATAAGGCCGCCATTCAGCCTACCCACAGTTACCACTTCCGAGCTGATGCCATATGAATATTTTTGTGGTCGGTGACGTAATGTTGGACATAGATTTGCGGGGTCGCTTCCGGGAAAACTACGAGGGAGCGATCCATTGTATTACCGGTCAGCGGTGGCGATACTACCCAGGAGGAGCCGCCAATGTGGCGGCGGTGTTGCGATGGCTGGGACACCGGGTCAGCTTGTTTGGGCTGGTGGGACCCGACTGGGCAGCGGTGGAGCTGGAGCGCCTTCTGGGCAACATTAAGCACCATTTTCGGTCCCTGCTACCGGCTACTATTGTCAAGCTACGTGCCTATGCCCAAAACAAGCTGATTTGCCGAGTTGATTGCGAGCGACCTGTCTCCATAGATTGGGCCGCAGAAGCATGCTACCAGCGTGGCCAGCAGGAAGGTATTCCGGATTGCGTGGTATTCAGCGACTACAACAAGGGCGTCTTTGGGCTGCATAGTCGGGAAGCAGTGCAGCGTATTATCCAGTGGGAGTGCCCGGTCGTAGTTGATCCACGCCCGTGTGATTATCTGGAGATTTGGGATGGCGCTACGGTGGCTACGCCCAACCTGCGTGAGTCTGAGCAGATAGAAATAAACACCCAGCATCTGATCGTCACCAGCGGCGGGAAAGGAGCCGACTTGTACAGCGGAGGTAAGGGCCGACATATCCAGTGTTCTCGGGTGGCGGGCGCGCAAATAGTGGGTGCTGGTGACGCTTTTGCCGGCAGCCTGGCGGGCGCGCTGGCCCAGGGACGGGATATGTATGAGGCAGCTAAGTTTGCTGTACAGACAGCCACTGATTACGTTTCCCGGCCGCGATGGGAGATCTACCAGCAAGGGGCTCGCGGGTTGGCGGGCGCCAATTTCTCCTTGAAACCAGGCCATGGCCAGTAGGATTAGATACAGCCTAATAGTTCTGGTGAGTCTGTGGGCGGGCAGTGTACTTGGTGCCCATGGCCACCAGGATCTACTGCGCTTCACCAGTGGCGTGACCTCGGTTCGGGGCATGACCGTGGGCGAAGTTATGGCCAACGGAAATGTCATTATGAGGTTCCGCACCACCACTGGTGCTCCGGTTGGCGACCGGGCGCGCATCGTGGCCCAGCGATTGTACCAAAAGGCTCTGGAGGGTATCGCTGCTACGCAGATTGTGGTGGCCAAAGAAGGTTCATCGGTCCAGATTCGGGCTGGCGAGGAGTTGCTAGTCACCCCTGACACCCAGACGGCACGGCTTTCCCATTGTAGTAGATCGCAGCTTGCTGCCCAGTGGGCCGAGCACATTGCGGCGGTATTTGCTTTTCCTTATTTGGCGGTGGACTTACAGGGGCAGTTGCGCGTGCCGGTGGAAGAGATGCGCCGCATATCCTACGGGGGGCATATTGGCGAGGCGGTAGAGGCTGAGAGTAGCGATCCCGAAGTTGCCGCCGTAGCGGTAGATGCCGAGAGACAGGTCCTAATCGTGACCGGCAAAAGCAGTGGAGAGGTGGACATAACTGTCAGTGCCGGGCCGGTGGCGGGTGACTTTCCGGTAGTCTGTCGCCGATGGGCGGGTCATATCAATCTCCTGGCCGAGGCGGAAGTCACTGGCCCCAGGATCTCCCCCCCCATTGCTCAGCAAGCAGCTCTGAATGCGATACTGAGTGATGTGAGCATCGCTCCAGGAGCAAGGGTCTCAGTGGAGCGACTGGAACAGCACGACCAGCGATGGCGGGCAACGGTGCAGATAGCTGGTCAGGGATATTTCACTCGCCGCCAGGAAGTCATCGTCCGCCCCAAGCTGCTGCCGTGGGCTCAAAGGTCTCCAGCATCTGTCTTGGTCAGCAACCGGCCTGAAAAAGTGAGTGAACCGGGTGTCCTGCTGCGTCAGGAACTGGCGGCTAACCAGACCAGCAGGGTACTATGGCACCACGACAATGACAGCACTGGGCCACTCACTTTCACCGTGAGTCTTCTTAACACTACTGATGAGCCGGGGCGGGTCCACCTGCTGGGCGACACAGCGGGGCCGGGCCGGGACGAAATACATCTGGGTCATATGGCTATGTACCGCTTCTGGCAAGCGCTGCTGGATTCGGCCGGGTATGTAGCGGTGATTCCGCCGGGCAAAGTATGGCACCTGTATCAGCAGCCGACTCCCCGGGGACAGTTAGTTAGTGGACTGGCCCAGTTGACCAACGTTAGTAGTACACCGTTGGTGGTGGAGGTAACTGCCCAGTGCCGGCCATTCCCGCTACCACTAACTGCGGTAGAGACCCGGGAGACTGACGAGTTACCGCTGACAGACTTTCAGTACCCAGCTTCCCGGCAGTTATCAGCCGCCCACATTGTGGGCGGCCCCTGGACCTTTGTCCATATCGGTAAAGGCATGGCACCAGATCAGTTGCCTGGTGACTACGGCGTGACCTACCATATTGATGTTGAGGTGACCAACCCGTTGGACGAGGTGGGGCACTGTGAGATTGTGGTAACAGCGGCTGGCGGAGCCACCCGGGGCTTGTACCTCATCGGGGAGCGGCTGGTGCATACTGGGTTGTTGCGCCCCAACCAGGAGAAATTATTGTATCACCACTCGGTGCCGGCCCACAGCACCACATCCATTCCTATCAAGACTATTCCCCAGTCCGGCTCCAACTACCCAGTTACACTGATAGTACGCAGCAGCCGCTGACGACTCACTTGGCGACCGCACCGAGGCGCTGCACCGGGCGAATAATGGTGGTAGTTTGGCCATTTACATCAGTGGCCACGGCGCGTACCGTGAAGACTTGCTGGGCAGCAGGCACCGGTATGTGGATAGAGAACTGGCCGTTAGGCCGAGGGGTAATGGGCTTACCATTGATAGTAAGGGTTGCGCCCTGTTCGCAGATCCCTGTTACCCGGACTGATTCGCCGCTGAAGGTCTCGTCAAGGCGGGGACGGGTAATTTGCAGGTAAGGGCCCAGGTCCTGGAGGCTGGCTTCCCACTGCTGATAATCATCGGTAGAAAACTCCGCCAATCGGCCCGCGGTTTCGGCACCACTTAACTGGGCCAGGCGATGAGGGGCTACTTCAATAGAGGAGCCCTGATCAGTTTGCACCAGGACGCTGCCATCATAGACCGAGACCTGGGTATCGCCTTCAGGGGTCACCTTTATTGAGAAGATGGTACCCCGCACCCCGGCGGTAGCAGTAGGGGTACGGACCTCAAACTTAGACTGTTGAGAGAGGGTCTTTAGTATCCGAATCCAGATTTGGCCAGCATCAAGTTTGAACAGCGATGTCTGGGCCTGGGTGGACCGGTTAAGCTGGCACTTCAGCACGGTCAAAATGGTATTGGGCCCCATTTTAATACGGGTGCCATCAATCCAGTTTAGCATCAGGGTGCCGGTTGGGCCGGTGGACAGTGTATCGCCGGCGGCGACGTGGGTGGCCTCGCCCAGGGCATGATAATGTTGCTGATCACCAGACTTGACCTGAATGGGCCCTGTCGTATTGCTGACATGGGCGATGCGCTGCATCACCACCAAAGACTGGCTCATCAGCAGTCCGATGAGTACCACCATTAAGAACATAAAGACAAACAGCACTGCTACCTTGCGCATGTAGCTACCTCCGCATGCAACCTTGGGTCTACTCAGATAACTTGACCGACCACCTCTTATGGTGTCATACTACTATTGACACTTTACCCTCCAGGCAAGCTACTTAAACTGTAGCGAAGTCGGGTATGAGGTCCGACCCAATGACCGACAACCCGCAGGAAACTAAACACAGTCGCGTCCTGATTTTGCTGGCGATAGCCTGTACCGGAATTATGCTTGTCATCTTCTTCGCCCCGGGGCTGACTGTGCTGGATAAGCTGGAATATCGCACCGTTGACTGGCGGTTCCAACTGCGTGGGATCCGGGCCCCGGCTGATGACATTGTCATAGTAGCGATTGACGAAGAAAGCATCAGCCAGGTGGGGAAATGGCCCTGGTCGCGGCGCAGGTTGGCCGAGTTGACCCAGAGCCTGGCAGAGTGTGGAGCGCGGGCTATCATCTATGACATATTATTGGCCGAGCCGGATACTTCTCCGGGCGGCGCCCAAAGCGACGCCGCCTTAGTAGCTGCTACCCGCTGCTACCCGCCCGTCTACCATGCTCTGTATGGGCACGGCACAACTGTGAATTCACCTCAGGTGGCCCCTACCTCTGCTCATCTGGTTCGCCACGGATGGTCGGAGGTCAGGGTTACTGCCGGGCAGGGTCTGAATGCACTGGCGACTGTGTATGAATTCAGCGGCCTGGGCGGACCTCTTCCTGCTCTATCCGCGGCCAGCGCCGGCCTTGGCTTTACCAATGTTATTGACAGTGGGGATGGTGTATTCCGCTATGTTGCCCCGGTGGCTAAGTGCGGGGAGCAGTTGTATCCCTGCCTGGCACTGACAGTGGCGGCAGACGTCCTGGAGGTGCAGCCAGAGGAGATTACGGTGCAACTGGGCCAAAATATTGACCTGGCCGGCTTGCGAGAAGTGCCCTTAGACCCGGGGGGGCGGATGGTCATCAATTTCGCTGGTCCTGACCATACGTATTCGCATATCTCTGCTTATCAGCTCTTAACCGACGAGGACCGTTCAGCGCTACCTGATCTCCAGGATGCCATAGCCGTGGTGGGCGCTACCGCCCCCGGCCTGGGTGACCTGCGGGCTTGTCCCTTTGGCGGGGTGATGGTGGGGGTAGAAATGCAGGCCAATATCTTGGACAACATAATCAACGCTCACTTCCTTAAGCAGGTCAGCCCCATAAAGATTGCCTTGATCATACTATTCGTAGGCCTGTCAATTGGAGCGATGTTCGCCCTGGTGGCCACCTCGGGGGCGGTGGCCTATGCCGCCGCGGTGCTGGTGAGCTACAACCTGGCCTGTATATGGGCTTTCAATACCCGAGGTCTCATCATCAATATGCTGGCTCCTACCCTCACCGTCCTGCTCACTATGGTGGTGATGGTTACCTACAAGTTGACTGGGGAAGAACGGCGGCGCCAGCGTGTGCACCACGCGCTCAGTCGGTTTGTGCCCAGTCAGATAGTCTCGCAACTGGTTGATGAACAAGCCCTTACTACCATGCAGGGCCAGCGGCGGGTGGTCAGTGTGTTGTTCTGTGACATACGCAACTTCACCGTAGCGAGCGAGCGCCTGGCACCTGAGGACACTGTCAGCCTGCTCAACCGATACTTTCAGTTAATGCATGAGGTCATCTGGGAACTGGGCGGTACCCTGGATAAGTTTATGGGGGATGGGCTGATGGCTTTCTTCAACGCCCCCTTGCTACAACCCGATCACGCCCGGTTAGCAGTCGCCACTGCCATTGAAATGCAGCGGCAGATCCGACTGCGGCAAGCCGAGTGGGAATTCTATGGGATGCCTTCGCTGACCGCGGGCATTGGCATAAGCACCGGAGAAGCCCTGGTCGGCTGTGTAAGCTCTCGGGAGCGGATGCAATATACGGTCATTGGTCCGCATGTAAACCTGGCGGCTCGCCTGGAAGAGCTGACCAAGCAGTTTGATGCCCAAATCCTTATCAGCGAATCTACTTACGAACAGGTAAAGGAATTTGTGGCTGCCGAGTCGGTAGGTGAAATCACAGTCAAGGGTTTTGCTGCCCCTATCAACGTCTATAGCGTGAAAGTGACAGAGTAGCCACAGATGTTACGGAGGCGTTACTGGCATGTTACAGTATTTATACTCCTGTACTGCGGGCACTCTGGACAATTTTGCCGCACTAAAGTATACTGATATACGTATCCAAGGGGGGTGGGGATGTGACCTTGCTATGCGTCTGTACGAAATCAGCAAGCGCGTGCTGGACATCGCCGGAGCGACTGTTGGTCTGATCCTAACTGCCCCCCTGATGTTGATCATAGCCATTGCTATCAAGCTGGATAGCCCGGGGCCGGTGTTGTTCCGCCATATGCGTCTGGGACAGGATGGCAAGCCGTTTGCCATGGTCAAGTTCCGGTCCATGTACCAGGATGCCGCTATTCGGCAAGATACCCTTAAGCCGGATAATGACGTAGTCGGCCCCGTCTTTAAGATCCGCTCCGACCCCCGCATCACCCCGGTAGGCCGCTTCATCCGCAAAGCCAGCATTGATGAGCTTCCCCAACTGTGGCATGTATTACGGGGAGATATGAGCCTGGTAGGGCCGCGGCCCCCCATTCCCCACGAGGTGGCCGGTTATGAGGCCTGGCAGCGGGAGCGGTTGGCAGTAAAGCCGGGCCTAACCTGTACCTGGCAAGTCAGTGGGCGGTCGGACGTCCCCTTTGATGAGTGGGTGCGAATGGACATCCAGTATGTTCGCGCCCGCAATATATGGCTGGACCTCAAACTGCTTCTGCAGACCATTCCTGCCGTAATCACTGGCCGCGGCGCCTATTAGGAGCCGGCAAGGCTACGCTGCTGACGGATATTCTGGGCTTCCTGCCCCCTGCCGTACCCAGGCAGTATCTACAAAGCCAACCGGCGGCTCATATTGCGGCGGTGCAGCCACGTACTGAGCAGCCCTAACACTACGGTGAAGCCAGCCAAGGCGACGAGGCTGAGCTGGGGACTGAAGTGATTGGTGCCCACCGAGCTGTAGCGAAGTAGCTCAGTGCAGTAAGT
>JALGTV010000226.1 GCA_029821215.1 Candidatus Zipacnadia bacterium
CGCTACCAGGTAGGCGGCAGTGCGCATATCTACCTGGCGGGCCTTGGCCATATCCAGGACTGCATGGTAGGCCTGGGTCATCTTTTGGTCCAAGCGCTGGTGTATGTGGCTCTCCGTCCACTGATCACGGGAGGCATTCTGCACCATCTCAAAGTAAGAAACCGTCACCCCTCCCGCGTTGCAGAGAAAATCGGGGATGACATGCACATCATTCTCATAAAGAATCGGGTCAGCCGCGGGAGTCGTAGGCCCATTAGCTGCCTCGGCCAAAATTTTTGCTCTGATCGCGCCGGCATTGTCGCCCGTAATGACGTTCTCCAGAGCTGCTGGCCATAGTACATCCACGTCCAGTCCGAGAAGATCACCGTTGCTAATACTGTCGGCCTCCGGGAAGTCGGCTACTGTGCCTGTCCGCGCCTTATGGTCAATGAGAGCCTGCGCGTCCATGCCCGCCTCATTAATCACAGCACCGCCGGTGTCACTAACTGCAATGACCTGGCAGCCGTAGAGCTGCTGGCCTAACAGCGCAGTGAACGAACCAGCATTGCCGTACCCCTGCACCGCCATGGTGGCCTGGCTCAGGTCAATACCCAGCTCATCGGCTGCCTCACGGACCGTGTACCAGCCGCCACGAGCGGTGGCATCTCCTCGTCCTTGCGACCCGCCTACTACCAGGGGCTTGCCGGTAATCACACCAAAGTCGCTTTTGCCTGACAATTTACAGTACTCATCCATCATCCAGGCCATAATCTGCGGGGTAGTGTAGACGTCCGGGGCCGGCACATCGCGGTCAGGACCAATTATCCGTCCTACCTGGTCAATATAGGCGCGGCTGAGGGCCTCCAATTCAGATTCCGACATCTGCTTGGGATCACAAATTACTCCGCCCTTAGCACCGCCCAGAGGAATGTCTACCACCGCGCATTTCCAGGTCATCCACATAGCCAGAGCACGCACGGTATCTATGGTTTCAGCCGGATGGAAGCGAATGCCGCCTTTGGTAGGCCCCCGAGCATCGTTGTGCTGGATGCGGAAGCCCTCAAATACCTGCACGCTCCCATCATCCATTCGCACCGGCAACCTGACGTGTAACTCTCGCATCGGCCACCGCAGCAATTCGTGCATAGCTGGTTGAAGGTCGAGTAGTTCAGCGGCCTTGTCTACCTGTGCTTGAGCGACTGCAAATGGATTATACTCAGTCATTGTGGCTGCCTCCGCAATTTAAGATTCATACACCGCGGCCGGCTGGGCCCGGCAAGCAGGAATTGGCCCTTGGTTCAGTGGCGTATGCGTGGTTATTTAGCAGTCTTCGCCCGCCCCATTCTCAGATATACTCAATGGTGCTGGGCGGTTTGGGAGTAAGGTCATATAGAACCTTGATAACTCCTGGCACCTCGGCACAAATGCGCTCCTGGAGCCGCTGGAGCTGGTTCCAGGACAGTTCAGTGGGTACTGCGGTCATGGCGTCTTCGGACTCCACCGACCGGACCACGATGATTTGTCCAAATTCGCGCTGTTTGGTATCGGTCAGGCCAGTGGCCCGGTCATTGAGCAGCACGGCAAAAGCCTGGAAGGGTCGCAGTTCCACCAGCTCTTCCTCAACAATCACAGTAGCCGCTCGCACGGTAGCCACCCGCTCCGGCGTTACTTCACCGACTACTCGGGTGGCCAGACCAGGCCCGGGGAAGGGCATTCGTTGGCAGATTGTCTCCGGCAGACCCAACTCCGCGGCTACCTGGCGCACCTCAGGCTTGAACAGCTCCCGCAGCGGCTCCAGCATCTGTAAGCCGTAGCTGCCGGGATCAAGCCCGATTTGCTCCAGAATATTATGTTGGGTCTTTACTCCTCGCTGCGTCTCAATGACATCAGCGGCAATAGTACCTTGAAGAAGAAACGTCGCACCATTATCACGTACCGCAGCGCCCAGCGTCTTATAGAAGGTATCACGGAATGCCATGCGCTTCTCTTCGGGATCACTAATCCCCGCCAAAGCCGCAAAAAAATCATCGGCTCTATCAATAATGTGCACCTCCATACCTACGCCCGCGAACGCATCCACTACCATCTGCCCTTCATCCTCCCGCATCAGCCCGTCATCAATGAACAGGGAAATGAGCTGGTCGCCAATAGCCTGGTGCGCCAGAGCGGCCACTACCGCGCTATCCACCCCACCCGACAGCGCTACCAAAGCTCGCTCCTCCCCGACGACACTGCGCATTTCTGCGGTCTGATCGGCTACAAACTGTTGGGGATCAAACATTATTAATTGTCCTCCATTGATGTCTACCGCTAACTAACAGTTCCGACTTAACGCTGCCCCTAAGCAGTTCCGGAAGGTAACATCCGTATTATACTGCTTGCGAGGGCCTTGTCAACGGAATATCACCGGCAACTTTTTCCCTGCTAAGACTTGCCAAAGCTGCCTCTTTCCGGTACAATTTACCTAAAGTAGCGGCAACAGGCTGCCGATTAGTCTGTCTTCCTGTCCAAAGGAGGGAAAATTATGCCGGAAAAAGATAGGAAAGCACTGGCTATCCTGAGAATTCTGGATCAGGCCGGAGAACCTATGGGAAGCAGTCATCTGGCCGCAGAGTTGCGCGACTATGGTGTTGACCTCACTGGGCGGGCGGTTCGTTATCAACTACAGCGGCTTGATGAGGCGGGATTTCGGATAAGGTCAGCCTGGTAATCTCGCGCCTGGAAGCCCTGGCCTACAATACCACTTTTGACTTGGCCACTCGCCGCGGGAAGGTAGTTCTGAATATCTCCCTGGTGCCTGCCGATGCGCAACAAATAGCTCTGCGGGCCATGCGCCCTGTATTTCTGTCCGGACTGTGCACCAGTGATTTGGTAGCGATCTACCCAAGCAGCGAACGCGTGGGCGAGACTACCATACCGGCGGGGATGGTGGGTATCGGGACTGTGTGTAGT